>DATIGQ010000007.1 GCA_035454605.1 Terriglobales bacterium | reverse complement strand
AGGCGGGTGAAGCCGTTTCCTTGGCCGCGCCCTTCCAGGAGGCGCGAGCGCGGGCCCTTTCGGTTTCCATGGCCTGCTCGAAGCCTGATTGATCAAAGGCAATGCCGAGGTCGCGTGTTGCATCCACCATGAAGTCGAGGGGCAAGCCGTAGGTTTCGTAGAGCCGGAAGGCCTTGTCGCCTGCGTAGGCGACTAACGCCTCAGGCTGCTTGCGGCGATCCGCCACGAGCGGAGCCAGGTCTTCGTCAAGCTTCTTCAGTCCGAGAGCGACTGTGTGGGCGAAGCGAGTCTCCTCACCCAGTACGATGTTCGCTACACGTTCAGCGCTGTCAGACAGTTCCGGATACGCGTTCTTCATCGCGTCGCGAACGGCGTAGACCATCTCATGCAGAAACGGCTTGTCCTGGTCCAGCAACCTTCCATGCCGGATGCCCCGCCGCATGATCTTGCGCAGCACGTAGCCGCGGCCCTCGTTCGAGGGCACCACGCCGTCGGAGATCAGGAACGTGGTCGCGCGGGCATGGTCGGCGATCACGCGCAGCGAGGCGGCGGTCTTCTGACGCGCTTCTTTCTCGAGCTCTTTTTCGAGCGAGACGCCGGTCAGCTCGGCGGCGCGGCGGATGAGCGGCGTGAACAGGTCGGTCTCGTAGTTCGAGACCTTGCCTTGTAGCACGGCAGCGAGACGCTCGAGACCGGCGCCGGTATCCACGCAGGGCTTAGGCAGCGGAGTGAGCTTGCCTGAGGCATCGCGGTCGAACTGCATGAACACCAGGTTCCATATCTCGATGTAGCGGCCGCACTCGCAGCCGAACTCACAGTCTCTGTGACCCTGGTCGGAGGCCGCAGGGCCCATGTCGTAGTGAATCTCCGAGCAGGGACCGCAGGGCCCGGTATCGCCCATGGCCCAGAAGTTGTCCTTGGATCCGAACTCGCGGATGCGGTCCTGGGGCGCGCCGACCTTCAGCCAGCCGTCGTAGGCTTCCGAGTCGCGCGGCACGCCTTCCTCACCCTTGAATATGGTGAAGTAAAGCTTGTCTTTGGGCAGGCCGAACCACTTCCTGTCCGTGATCAATTCCCAGGCGAATTCGATGGCTTCTTTCTTGAAGTAGTCGCCGAAGCTGAAGTTGCCCAGCATCTCGAAGAAGGTATGGTGGCGGTTGGTGAAGCCCACGTTTTCCAGGTCGTTGTGCTTGCCGCCGGCGCGCACGCACTTCTGCGAGGAGCAGGCGCGGGTGTAGTCGCGCTTCTCCAGGCCCAGGAAGACGTCCTTGAACTGGTTCATCCCGGCGTTGGTGTAGAGCAGCGTGGGGTCGTTGGCCGGGACCAGCGAAGAGGAATGGACGCGCCGGTGCCCGCGCTCCTCGAAGTAGCGCAGGAACATCTCGCGGATTTCACTGCCGGTGGGCATGCGCGCAGCTTGATTCTAGCATCGGCGTTTGAAGTCATCCGATGGCTCGATGACCCGATCACCAGATGACTACACGGTACCGATTTCTCTGGGCCTCCGCGTCTCCGTGGTGAGAACTAATCCTGCTCGCTCTCCAGCGCGGTCAGCACCTCGTCCTCGACATCCCACTTCTTGAGGATTTGCATGATGGCGCGGGTGGTGAAGCCGGCTCGCGCCAGGGTGCGGAAGACGCGGGCGGCGTCTTTCTGGCTCGCCGGTTTCTTCAGGCGGCGACGCTGGAGGAACTGGCGCGCCAGCTTCTCTTCGCTCTGGCCGCGGTAGGCTTCATCCACGGCTTTTTCGATGATGTCGCCGTGCACGCCCTTGACCTTCAAGTCGGTGATGACGCGCAAGCGGCCGAACTTCTCATTCTCGCGGCGGAAGCTGGAATAGGCTGCGGCGTAGGCGGAATCGTTCAGGTACTTCTGGTCCTTCAGCTTGCGGACGACGCTCTCGACCAGCGCCTCGCCTTCCTCGCCGGGCACGACCCGCTGGCGCAGCAGGCGCTTAAGTTCAGCCACGGTGCGCATCTTGCGGGCGAGCGCGCCCACGGCATACTCGTAAAGCGCGGGCTCATCGAGCGGCTTGCGAGAGCGGCGGAACATGACCAGAGTTTAATCGCAGGAGCGGAAGGCGAAGCGGGAATGTGGTGATAAGAAGAAACGGGGACGCGTAAGCGTCCCCGTTTTTCAGCGAAACCGCGACTAGCTGCGTCCGGCCTGTTGCATCTCCCCACGCGTGGCTTCGGCGGTGGAGGCGATGCCCTGGACGCGCAGCTTGAAGTCGTCAGGGTTGGAGGCGTTCTCGAGCGCCGTTTCGTAGGTGATCATGCCCTGGGTATAGAGGTCGTACAGGGACTGGTCGAAAGTCTGCATGCCATATTGCGAGACCCCGGCCGACAGCGCCTCAGCGATGAGCCGCGTTTTCTCCGGCGTGATGATGCACTCGCGAATGTAGCCGGTGGAGATGAGCACCTCGACGGCGGGCACGCGGCCAGCGGCATCGGCGCGCTTGATGAGGCGCTGGCTGACGATGGCCTTGAGCACGGCGGCGAGCTGCAGCCGGATCTGCTTCTGCTCCGGCGGCGGAAACACGGAGATGATGCGGTTGATGGTCTCGGTGGCGTCCAGCGTGTGCAGCGTGGAGAACACCATGTGGCCGGTCTCGGCGGCGTGCAGCGCGGTGCCGATGGTTTCCAGGTCGCGCATCTCGCCTACCAGGATGACGTCGGGGTCCTGGCGCAGGCTGGCGCGCAGCGCGGAGGCGAACGAGGGTGTATCGACTTCGACCTCGCGCTGGTTCACGAATCCCTTCTTGTCGCGGTGCAGGAACTCGATCGGGTCTTCGATGGTGATGATGTGTTCGGGCTGGGTGGAGTTGATGCGGTCGATCATGGCCGCCAGCGTGGTGGATTTGCCCGAGCCGGTCACGCCCGTCACCAGCACCATGCCGCGAGCTTCGTCGCAGATCTGCTCGATGATCTTGGGCATGTACAGCTCTTCCAGCGGCCGGATCTTGGTGGGAATGACGCGCAGCACCAGCCCCACGTTACCGCGCTGCTGGAAGACGTTGACGCGGAAGCGGCCCAGGCCGGCGACGCCGTAGGCCATGTCCAGCTCCGCCGCCTCCTTGAACTTCTGCTTCTGGCGGTTGGACATCATGCTGAACGCCATGTTGAGCATCTCCTCGGCGGAGATGCGGGGCTGCTCGGTGAGCGGGGTCAGTTCGCCATCCACCCGCAGATGCGGGTAGTTGCCCACCTTCAGGTGCAAGTCCGAAGCCTTGCGTTCCATTGCGATGCGAAGCAGATCGTCAATATGCATGGCCATTTATCCGTGGCGAAAGAGATACGTCCGAGGTGCGGTGACAGTACCACAGTCCGGGCGGGGATTACCAGCGGCCGGGACTAGCAAACACTCACCGTGGCCGTGGCCACGATGTTGTTCTGCACCGCGCGGATACTAGACGGCCACGGCCTGCTTCTTGTTCACCGGCACGGGGGTGAGCCAGCCGTGGCGGTCGGGCGCCTTGCCGTGGACGATGCCGAAGAATTCCTTCTGCAACTGCTTGGTGATCGGACCCACCGAGCCCTTGCCCACGCTGATCTTGTCCACCGAGCGGACAGCGGTGATCTCGGCCGCCGTGCCGGTGAAGAACACCTCGTCGGCGATGTACAGCATCTCGCGCGGGATCATCTGCTCCGTCACCGGGATGCCCAGGTCGCGGGCGAGCTCGATCACCGACTCGCGGGTGATGCCGGGCAGCACGGAGTTGCCCAGGGGCGCGGTGATGAGCGTGCCCTTACGCACCACGAACAGGTTCTCGCCGGAGCCTTCGCTCACGTAGCCGTTGGCGTCCAGAGCGATGCCTTCGACGTAGCCGTTGATGATCGCTTCCATCTTGATGAGCTGCGAGTTCATGTAGTTGGCCGCGCTCTTGGACATGGCGGGCAGGGTGTTGGGCGCGATGCGCGTCCAGGAAGAGATGCAGACGTCCACGCCTTGCTCGTCGGAATCGCCGGCGTGCTCGGCGCGCAGGTAGCTGCCCCACGGGTAGTTGACGATGTAGACCTCGGTCGGCGAGTTGAACGGGTTGACGCCCGCTTCGCCGTAGCCGCGCAGGATGATGGGCCGGATGTAGCAGGGCGTCACGCCGTTGGCCTTCACCAGGGACACCATCGCCTGGATGAGTTCGTCGCGGGTGTAGTCCACGTCGATGCGGTAGATCTTGGCGGAATCCAGCAGCCGCTGGGCATGCTCCGGGGCGCGGAAAATGGCTGCGCCGCTGGGCTGGGTGTAACAACGGATCCCCTCGAACACGGCCGAGCCGTAATTGACCACGTGCGACATCACGTGGATGGTGGCGTCCTTCCAGGGGATGAGCTTGCCGTTGTGCCAGATTTTCTCCGTCGCCGTGATGGGCATGCCTTAGCTCCTTGTCGGGGGATCAGGTTTCGGTCGAGCGCTGGGAGAAGGTCCTGCTGCCGGGAAGAAACGTCCGGTCGCAAGCCGTCGTGCCGGGCGCATCTGGTCGCGTTCCTGCACGTCTCCGTGTGGGGCGAACAAGCCTCATTATACCCAAGCCCCTGCGAGGTCAATCCTGATTTCGAGTTTGTTTGAGATTGGCTCTTGACACGAACCGGCAGAAGACTTTCTTCCCGCGGACGGGATGCTCCCTCGCGCCCTCGGGTTGCACCGACGGTTCGCGCCGGAGTAACTTCGAAAGATTGAACGGAACCCGTCGCTGCCGCATCCAAACATGTGGAAGCGGGTTTCATATATCAGCGCGCCGGAAGGAGCGCAGAACGTCATGAAGAACCAGTCATCATGGACCCGGGCGGTTGCGATTGTGCTGGTGCTGCTGCTGGCGGCGCCGGCGGAGCTTTCGGCTCGTTACCAGCCCAAGTACGGCTTTAATCTGTTTTCTCGCGAGGATGAGGTCACCGAAGGCCGTAAAGCGGCGGCTGAGATCGAGAAGGAGCTTCCCATTCTTCCCGAGAGTGACCCGGTAACGCGTTACGTCCAGCATCTGGGCGCGCAACTGGCGCAAAACACGCCCGAGCCGCAGTATCCCTACACCTTCAAGGTCGTGAACCAGAAGGAGATCAATGCCTTCGCGCTGCCCGGCGGGCCCATTTACGTCAACCTGGGCACCATCCAGGCGGCGGATAACGAAGCCGAACTGGCTGGGGTGATGGGTCACGAGATCTCGCACGTAGTGATGCGCCACTCCACCGAGCAGGCCAGCAAGGCCATGCTGGCGCAGTTGCCGCTGGCGATTCTGGGAGGCCGGCTGGGCGGCGGCATCGGCGGACAACTGGCGCAACTCGGCATCGTCTTCGGCTTGAATTCGGTCTTCCTGAAGTACTCCCGGGACGCCGAGCGTGAGGCCGACCTGGTGGGCGCCGGCATCATCCACGACGCCGGCTACAACCCCCACGCCGTGGTGACCTTCTTTGAGAAGCTCCAGGCGGAAAGCGGCGGCGGGCGCGGAGCGGAGTTTTTCAACTCACACCCCAACCCGGGCAACCGCGCCAAGCTGGTGGGGGATGAAGTGGCCACGCTGCCGTCGCGCAACTATCGCGGCGACAGTTCGGAGTTTAGGGACGTCAAGCGGCGCGTGGCCACCATGAAACCGCTTACCGCCAAGGAGATTGCCGCGGGCAAGGGTAATTCTCAGCCAGGCCAGGGCCAGGCCCAGGGCAGCGGCACCATCGAAAGCGTCGCGCGCGCCGAGGTCATGCCCAGCAGGACGCTGCAGCTCTATGAGCATGCCGCGTTCCGCATCCGCCGCCCGGCGAACTGGCAGGTGAGCGCAGGCCAGCAGGAGGTGAACATTGCACCTCCCGCAGGACGCAGCGGAGAAGCGACCGCCTATGGCGTGATTCTGGGAGTGGCCACGCCGAAGACCCGCCAGAGCCTGGACGACACGACGCGGCAACTCGTCCAGGGCATGCTCCAAGGCAACCCTGAGCATCGCCAGACCGTGGGCGCGGAACGGATCCGCGTCAACGGCGTTCCCGGGATGGAACTGCAACTGGAAGGACCGTCACCGGTGCGCGGGCAGCGCGAGCGCAACTGGGTGATCGTGCTCGATCGCGGCGACGGCTCGGTGCTCTACGCCGTGTTCGTTGGTCCCACCCAGGACTACCAGCAGCTCCAGCCCACGTTCGTGAAGATGCTGAAGAGCCTGCGGCTGCGCTGAACCTAATACATGCTTTCGGCCGGGGCCTGAGGTGCGTCCGGCTGGCATCTTTCCAGCGACTTGCACTGGGTGCGCCGGTAGTGGTCGTAGTCGTGGATGGCGACGCCGCGGAAGGCCGGCCTGCCGCCCAGGCTGCGCTCCACTTGTCGCGCCAGCTTTTCCAGTGCAGGTTCCAGTTTCTTGCCGGGCCTGACCGGCGGAAGATGTTCGGGATCGGCACTCAGGCCTACCCAGACGGTCTTTCCCGCGCGAGTGGCTTGGTCGAGGGGCGCACGGCTGCCGGCCAGCACCTCGGCGGCTTCGCCGAGGTAGGCCATGACGGCTACCTCGTCCACAAGCTCCACGACCTCCGCCAGCAGCGGCCGGGATTCCATCTGGATGCTGCTGAACGCTACGGGAATATCAGCGGCAAGCCACAAGCCTTCGTCGGCGGTCTTGCGCCGGGCCCACTTGAGCAGGTCCACGTACTGTTCTGCCAGGCTGCGGCGAATGTCCTGCGTTCCAGGAGATGACCACCGGCGCAGGGACTGCGGCTCTACGTCCAGATGCACGGCGTCGAAGCGCTCCGCTGGCTGGCCGGTACGGTTGAATACGAAGACGGCATTCAGGAATTCACGCGGCTCGTGGCGCTCCTCGCGCAGCGTCCACTCCGGCGAGCCATTCAGGGCGTGCACAACCAACCGAGCGCGGTGGGCGCGCTTCAGGAACTTGCGATAGAGATCCGGCTTCTGTTCCAATCGCCGCGTGGAAGCATAGAGAAACAAGGTCTGCACGCGTCGCCTGCGGGCGAACTTCAGCAACTGGTTGAAGTCGTCGCCATCTTCCAGGAAAGTGGGGTTCCAAATCCATACTGCCCGTCGGCCCTTTGGGGCCATGCGCGGCTCTCCGGAGCCCCAAGCCACGCCCGCCAGCAGCAAGACCAGCAGGATTCCGAAAAAAACTCTCAGAAGCACCGATGGCCGAAAGCGCGGGATGGAAACGCCGGGCAAGGGGAGGCGACCGGCTAGCCCTTCTTGAGCTCTACAAGCACTTGGCGCGCGACTTCCTTTAGCGTCTCAAACACGCCGGTGCCCTGGTAAGCCACGGCTTCGAAGACCGGCTCGCCTCGCTTGACCAGTTCCTTCTTCAGCTCGTCCACCGCCATGGCGCTGGGTAGGTCGCGCTTGTTGAGCTGGAGCACGTAGGGGATCTTCATGAAATCGTAGCCGTGCTCCTGGAGGTTTTCCTGCAGGTTCTCCAGCGCTTCCAGGTTGGCGTCCATGCGGTCTTCCTGCGAATCGGCCACGAACACCACCCCGTCCACGCCCCTGAGGATGAGCTTGCGGCTGGCGTCGTAGAACACCTGGCCGGGGACGGTATAGAGATGGAAGCGGGTCTTGAAGCCGCGCACCGTGCCCAGGTCCAGGGGCAGAAAGTCGAAGAACAGGGTGCGGTCGGTCTCCGTGGCCAGGGAGATCATCTTGCCCTTCTGCTTGTCGCCGGTCTTGTCGTAAATCACCTGCAGGTTGGTGGTCTTGCCGCCCAAACCGGCGCCGTAGTAGACGATCTTGCAGTTGATCTCGCGGGCCGCGAAGTTAATAAAGCTCAAAGGACTTATGCCTCATCGGGCGCGGGCGACTCGAAGGGCTGGATCGCCGCACGCGGGGATTTCCGACGCCACTCCGGGCGCTGTTTTATACCACATCGGGTGGAGGGGCTGCTCAGATTCTACCTCATGCCACGTTTCTGCCCGTCCGCGCCTGGGAGCACCAAAGTACCGGTCCGTTGGTACCTACTGCCCGGGATTCTGCTGGCGAGGCGGGGGCAGCGGATAGTAGCCGTCGCGCGCGTACACCCGCAAGTCCGGGCGCATCACCCGCACCTCGATGGTGCGGTAATTGCCCGCCACGGTACCGGGCGTTTGGTAACCCAACGTGTACTGATTGCGGGCGGTAGTAGTCAGGCGCGCGTAGGCAGTCTCGATGGCACTCCGGTTGAACTCGGAAAATACGTCGCCGCCGGTGGCCAGGGCGTAGCGCGGCAGGATGTTGCCCCAGCCCATGCCCGGGAAACGCACGTCGCGGATGGAGCCGTACACCGGAATGGCGGCCGCATCCACCGCCACGGCGTATACGGCGATCTCATTCGTCAGCAGCACCTTGAGCACGTCGTCATACTTGGCGGCAGAGCCTTCCTCCGCGCCGTCGCTGATGATGAAGATCATTTTGCGCCGCTTGCGATCGCGCTTGGCCAGGTCGAGCGCGGCGGCCAGGATGGCGTCGTTCAGCACCTTGGCCTCGCGGCGAATGGCGGTTACGCGTGGACGCCCGGGATCGAACGGCGCCCCGTTCACCGTCGGGCCTGCGGCCATCGGCCCGGTGGTGACGGGCACCCCGCCGGTGCGTCCCACGTAATTCTCCCGCTTCATGGCGGTCACGAACTGGTCGGTCACCGCGCTCCAGTCCAGGCGATGTTCCACCGTGTTGGCAAAGGTGAAGAGCGTGACTTCGTCAAACTGGCTGAAGGCTCCGCCCAGAGCCTCCAGCGTCCCGGCTACCTTGCGCATCGCCTTGTCCGGCATGCCGGTGTCGATGATGACGGCGGTGGAAAGCGGCAACGGATCGCTGGTGAAGAAGCGGATGCGCTGCGGCACGCCGTCTTCGAGAACCTGAAAGTCCCGGGCCTGCAGGCCGTCCACCAAACGCCCGGAGTTGTCGCGCACGGTCACCGGAACGAAGACTGAATTGACTGTGACGCTGAAAACCGTCAACTCGTCTTCCTGGCCTTTGGCCGGAGCTTGGCCCGCGGGCACCGTCTTGATTTCCGCTGAGGGCGCCGCCGGCGCCTGCGCCGGCTGTGGCTCGGACGTAGCACTGTCCTCGGGGGGCGGTTCGGTCGCCGGCCGTTTAGGTGCGTTGGGATCAGGAGCTGGAAACGGATTGGTCTGTGGCGGAGGACGGGTGGCGGAGGGCGCGTCCGGCACGTTCTGGGCTGCGGCCAGCACGGAGACCAGCATCATCGCCACCGACCATGCGGCTACTTTGCGCGCCACCCTCACTCGATTCGTCCTCCACTGGAGCGCCTGTATCGCTGCCCCGGATTCCCGCATCTTACGATGTTAGACTAACAAAAAAGGGTGCTTAAAGTGTTGCGCGTGGGCAAATCATGCTGTCTGGCGTTGTTTCTGGTTGCGGCCGCATGGGCGGCGGCCGACGAACCCGGGCAAGCTGCGCCCTCCGCCAAGCGCAACGACGACTCCGCCTTGCAGACCCTGCGGGTCGAGGTCGAGGTCGTCAACGTCTTCTTCAACGTCAAGGACAAGCGCGGCGCTTTGGTGCCCAACCTCACCCGCGACCGCTTTGAGGTCTTTGAAGAAGGCGCCCCGCAGACCATCAAGTATTTCGCGGCAGAGTCCGACCAGCCCCTCACCCTCGGCCTGCTCATGGATACCAGCGGCAGCGTCCGCTCGATACTGGACGCCGAGAAACGAGTCGGCATGGCCTTCTTGAACGAGGTCATCGGTTCCAAGGACCTGGCCTTCCTGGTCACCTTCGACGTCAACGTGGACCTGCTGCAGGACTTCACCAACTCCAAATCACGCCTGCGGCAGGGATTCGAGAAAGCGCGCATCAACACCGGCGGGGGCGACGGCGTGATCATCCCCGGGGGCGGCGGCAATCCCGTGCCCACCTCCAAGCCGCGTGGCGGCACCAAGCTGTTCGACGCCGTCTATCTAGCTTCGCGCGAAAAGCTGGCCAGCGAAGTAGGCCGCAAGGCCATCATCATCCTCACCGATGGCCAGGATGAGGGCAGCTTCTACGACATCAAGCAGGCCATCGAAGCGGCCCAGAAAGCCGATACCCTCTGCTACGTCCTGCTCATCGTGGACCGCGGCTTCTACGGCGGATACCCCTACTCCGGTCCGGGGGACATGGAGAAGCTGGCTGAGCAGACCGGGGGACGCATGATCGAAATCAAGAAAATGGAGCAGCTCAAGGAGGCGTTCGACCAGATCGCCCAGGAGTTGCGCAGCCAGTACTCTATCGGCTACACGCCCTCGAATACCACCCGCGACGGCGGCTTCCGCCGCATCCAGATCAAGTCCACCGACGGATACAAGATCCAGGCCCGCCAGGGCTACTACGCCACCAAAGCCAGCAATTAGCCCTTGGCAGTTAGCACTGAGCCCCTGAACGGAGTAGCAGGCATAGCCATCCCCCTGAGGGCTAAATGCCAACTGCCAATTGCTGAGTGCTACTGGCGCGGCGCGTAATACCCCTTGCGGGCGCGGATCCGCAGGCCGCTGCGGCCACGGGGCTTGATCTCGATGGCGCGGTAGCGCCCGTCGGCTACAAAGTTGGCCGGCAAATAGCCGAGGGCGTACTGGCTGCGCAGTTCCTCTTGAATGGCGGCCAGGGCGCTGGCCACCTCCTCCAGGCGGAAGGGCGTGAAGGAACGGCCGCCGGTTTCCTCCGCGTAGCGTTCCAGCACTTTGTCATGGGCCGTACGGCCCAGAATGTTGGTGCTGATGGTGTAGATCACTACCTCGGCGCGCTGGCAGATCTCCAGAGCCTCTTCGCGGGTCACTCGGCTCTGGTTGTCCTCGCCGTCAGAGAGCAGAACAATGGCGCGCCGCACCGCGAACGGTTCGTTCAGCTTCAGCAGCTTGTCCCGGCAGGCCCCGTACAGCGCGTCATACATGGCGGTGCCGCCCCCGGGACGCAGACTGCGCACCGCGCGGGCCAGCTTTTCCGTGTTGTCCGTGAAATCCTGGGCCACTTCCACGTTGCTGTCGAAGCTCACTACGAACGCCAGGTCTTTCTTGTACCGCACCATCTGCCCCAGGAACTCGATGGCAGATTCCTGCTCGAACCGGAAGCGCTCGCGGATGGAAGAGCTGGAATCGATCAGCAGGCCCACGCGCAAGGGCAGATCGGTCTGCGCGTTGAAGTAGCGGATGTTCTTCACCGGGTTGCGGTCGTCCAGCACTGAGAAGTTCTTCTCCGTAAGGTCCTTGACGAAGCGGCCGCGCTTGTCCGTCACCGTAAAGATGACATTGACCTCGTTCACGCGCTTGATGATGGTGGTGAGAGGGACGTCATCGCTGCCGCTGCGCGAGGAAGGAACGCTGGTGGATGGAGGCGCCACCGTACCGGCGGAGGATGTGGTCGCAGGCGCTGGTGCAGCCGTTTCTGAGGCTGGCGCTGTCTCTGGCGCCTTCTCCGAGGAAGGAGCCACGTTGGCGGGCACGGGAGGAGGCGGCGCCGGCTGGGGCTTCTCCTGCTCGGCCTTGGTCGCCGAAGGCGCGGCCGGCAGATTGTCCGCTGAGTCTTGTGCCACCGCGAGCGAAACCACCAGCCACGCGGCAAGAAACATCAGCATCCACGACTTCATCACGAGCCTCATTATAGCTGCTTGCTCCGCGCCGATGTCCTCGCGGCTCTTACTGTTCAGATGCACGCCCGCCGGGCTCTGCCGCCTGCGCTTGCAAATTACAAATGGAAATTACCAGTTCAAGATTCACAGCGCCCGCAACCCCGCCACAAACTCCTCCAGTTCGGCCGGTAGCGGCGCGGCCAGCGCCATGACTTTCCCTGTCTTTGGATGTCGGAACTCGAGCGCTGCCGCGTGCAGGAAATTGCGATCCAGAATCGGAACGGACCCCAGTCTTCGCGGCGCGCCATAGAGCGTGTCGCCTACCACCGGATGGCCGAGGGAGGCCATGTGCACGCGTATCTGGTGCGTGCGCCCGGTGGCGATCTCCACCTCCACCTGCGTGAAGCGTCCGGCCGGCGTCTCCATCCGCTCCAGCACCTTGTAGCGTGAGAGCGCCTCGCGTCCGCCGCGGCGGCGTGTGGTCATGCGCGTGCGACGCAGGCGGTCGCGATGGATGGCGGCTTCCACGGTGCCGGCGTCCCGCTTCAGCCAGCCGTGCACCAGCGCCAGGTAGCGCTTCTTCACCTGCCGGGAGGAGAACTGCTCGGCCAGCGCGCGATGCGTGGCGTCATCCTTGGCGACGACGACTAGGCCGCTGGTCTGCTTGTCCAACCGGTGCACAATGCCCGGGCGCAACTCGCCGCCCGCGCCGGAAAGCGAGCGAAAGCGATGGAGCAGCGCGTTGACCAGCGTGCCGCGGCCCGTACCGGCGCCCGCGTGTACCAGCATGCCGGCGGGCTTGTTGACGACCGCCAGCGAGTCGTCCTCGTACACGACGTCGAGTGGGATTTCTTCCGGCTCGGCGCGCAGCGGAGGGCGCTCTGCCGGGCCCAGCACCTCCACCCTCTCTCCTCCCCGCAGCTTGAGCGAGGATTTGGCCGCTGCGCCGTTCACTTCCACTTTGCCCTGCCGGATCAGCTCCTGCACCCGCGCCCGGCTCACGCCGGCGAGTCGCCGCGTCAGAAACTGGTCCAGACGATTCCCGGCGTCTTCTGGTGCAACCGGGAATGAGACGCGAGGTTCAGGCAGCGCCATGGGCCGGAAGAATACCGCAAGCGGCTACTTGGACGAGGCGGTTGCGGCCTCGGGCGTTCGCCGCATCCACAACAACCCACCCGCGATGACCAGCAGGATAGAAAGAATCTGGGTGCCGCTCATGGCTCCGCCAAAGAATTCGCCGCGGCCGGGATCGTCGCGGAAAAACTCCAGGAAGTAGCGTCCGAAGCCGTAGAGGAAAAGGTAGGCTCCCATCACTTCGCCTTCGATGCGCCGCCGCTTCAGCCTCCACATCAGGACCGTGAAGATCGCCAACTCCAGCAGGAACTCATAGATCTGCGTGGGATGCAGCGGCACGTCCAGGGGTGTGCCCACCAGGGCGTTGGCCAGCGGATGAGTGAAGGTGACGCCCCAGGGCAGGTCGGTGGGCTTGCCGTAGCAGCAGCCGGCCGCGAAACAACCCAGGCGTCCGAAGGCGTGTCCCAGCGCAACGCCGGGCGCGAACGCGTCCGCCGTCCGGAGCGCCGGCATCCGGTGTTTTCGCATGTACCAGCCCGCGGCCAGCAGGCCGGCAAGCAACCCACCCTGCCACACCCCTCCGGTCTGCAGCGTGGAAAGCGTCAGGATCTGCCGGGGATGCTCGAGGTAGTAGCGCCAGTCTCCCGCCAAAAACAGCAGCTTGGCGCCTGCGATGGCGGAAAGAATGGCCACGATGCCCATGTTCCAGGCCAGGTCGGGGTTGATGCCGTCACGGCGCGCCAGCCGCACGTTGAGCATCAGTCCCACCAGCAGGCCCGTCGCCGCCAGCACGCCGTAGGTGGGCAGCCCGTAGTTGCCGAAGTCGATCAGGCGGGGAAACATGAGCAGCAATCAGCAATTAGCACTTAGCCGTCAAGCGAGGTGCCAACCGCGCAGAGCCAGTTTAACAGGGGAACAACGGAGGCTTGGCCAAGAGCCAAAAGCTAGTAGCTAGGAGCTAGCAGCTCGAAATGCAAAAACCGACCCACTGGGCCGTGAGACTGACCGTTTAATGAACCCGTCTTACGACGGTGGGTGCCCTCCGGGGCCCTTTAGGCATTTCCGCATGGCGGAACGTTGCTCACCGGGCCATCATCCGAGCCGGGCTCCCGTTCATTAGGTGTTGGTTCAAAAAAACGGCTTCGCCTTCACCAGCTTTGCAGGCCGGCTTTCGGGGCTCATCCTAAGAGCAAGGCCAGTGGAAGGCAAGAGGGGTGCTGCAAAAAGTTGGCACTTGGTTTGCATTGCGCGACCGGCTACCGCGATACAATGAGCACGCCGAGGAGGAGTGTCATCATGCATGGCGCCCGCCGCAGGGCGACGCTGGTTTCCGTCGCCGTCTTCATCCTGCTAAGTGAAGTGCCCGCCTTCGCCTACACCGATCCCGGTTCCGGCATGCTGCTCTGGCAGGGGCTGATGGCGGCCTTCGTCGGCGCCGGCTTTTACTTCCGCAAGTTCCTGTTCCGTTTGTGGCCTCACCGGAAGAAGTCCGAGGAACCCAAGCAGTAACGCGCATGGATCCGGCTGCCACCAGGGCCTCGTTTCGCGATCCCGCGGGGCGGCTCTTCCGGATCGACGGACGCATGCTGCGCCTGGTGCGGCCGGAAGCGCGCGCCGACCTGGAGACTTTCCTCGCCTCCGCCGTAGCCCGCGAACTGGCCGGCGAAGGCCGCCTGGTCCGCACTGAAGTCATGGACCGAGCGGCGGCTCTCGCTCTGCTGGACCGCGACCCCGATGCCACCGCGCTGCTCGCCGCTCATCCCGACGCGCTGGTGCTTGAGCATGAGGCCATCGAGTTTCCCTCCTACCCGTACGAGTGGCCTCCGGAGATGCTCCACGAGGCGGGCGAGCTCACGCTCGATCTCGCGGGTGCTTTGCTCGCCGACGGCCTCGGCCTCAAAGACGGCACGCCGTTCAACGTGCTGTTCCGCGGCCGCGGGCCGGTGTTCGTGGACGTTCTCTCGGTCGAGCGCCGCGAACCCGGCGACCCCACCTGGCTGCCCTACGCGCAATTCGCCCGCACCTTCCTGCTGCCGCTCCTGGCGAACGCCCGGTTCGGCCTGGCGCTGGATGAGGTCTTCCTCGGCCGGCGTGATGGACTGGAGCCGGAAGAGGTCTACCGCCTGTGCGGACCCGTCGCTCGCTTGTGGCCGCCGGTCTTCGGCCTGGTCACGGCGCCGGTGTGGCTGGGAGCGCGTGCCAACGCGGATGACACAGCGCTCTACCAGAAGAAGCTCCTGCCCGACGCCGAGCGTGCCGCCTATATCCTGCGCGCCACCCTCGCGCGCTCACGCCGCTCGCTCGACCGCTTGGCCCCGCGTCCGGGTCGTAAGTCCATGTGGTCCGACTATCTGGCCACGGCGACGCACTACACCCGCGAGCAGTTCGCCGCCAAGGAAGAGTTCGTCGCCGCAGCCGTCAGCGAGCTGAAGCCACGTCGCGTCCTGGACGTAGGCGCCAACACCGGCTACTTCACGCGCATCGCCGCGCGCTCCGGCGCGGGCGTCGTGGCCATCGACTATGACTCGGTCGCCGTCGGCGAGATCTGGCGAGGCGCGCGCGCCGAGCAGCTCGACGTCCTGCCGCTGGTCGTCAACCTTGCCCGCCCCACGCCCGCCACCGGCTGGCGCAACCGCGAATGCCCGTCGTTCCTGGAGCGCGCGCAAGGCGGTTTCGACCTGGTGATGATGCTGGCCGTCGTCCATCACATGCTGGTCACCGAGCGCGTGCCGCTGCCGGAGATCGTGGACCTTATCGCTGCGCTCACCCGCGACGCCGTGGTGGTCGAGTATGTCGCTCCTGACGACCCCATGTTCCGACGCATCGTGCGCGGCCGCGAGGCGCTGCATCGCGACCTCACGCCCGAGAGCTTCGAATCCGCCTGGCGGCAGCGCTTCGAGATCGCTCGCAGCCTGCGTCCTCAGGGCGCCACCCGCGCCCTGTACCTGCTTCGTAAGCGAGACGCCGCACGATGATGCTGCGGGATGCGCTCATCGCCCTCTCTCTCGCCAATCTCTGCTTCTTTCGCGTCTGGCGCGAACTGCTGGACGGCAAGCTGGCCTACTACAGCCGCACCTCGCCGGCTCCGCACCTGGTAGCCGTCTTGCTCGATGTGCTGTTGGTGGCGTCGGCCCTCTTCGCCGGCGCGACGCTCGCGCGGCGCGGCGGCAATCCGTCCGTCATCCGCATCGCGCGTTGTTTGTTTCTGTTGCTGGTGGCGGCCAACCTGCGTTTCGGACAACTGGCGCTCACGTTCCGTGAGCGCTTTGGCTGGCCCGGTCTTGCCCTCTGGCTCGCATTGCTGGTGCTCATCCTGTTCGTGATTGCGCGTTGGGGAAAGCCCCTGGCTCGCCTGGCGGCTGTGCTTCTGCTCATCGCTTCTCCCTTCGTGCTGGTGACCGCCGCGCAGGGAGCCTGGCTGCTCTATCGCCTTCAGCAGATGAGCTTCGCCGATCCTGGCGTCACACGACCGCGGGCGCCCTCCGACTCCGCCCGCGCGCCGCGTGTCCTGTGGCTGGTGCTTGACGAGTTGGACCAGCGCCTGGCCTTCGCCGAACGACCGGGCTCCATCTCGCTGACGCAATTCGACCGCTTGCGCGGCCAGTCGCTCTACGCGCCCAACGCCTATCCGCCCGGCCGCATGACCGAGTTGTCCATGCCCGCGCTCTTCACCGGAAAGTTGGTCGCTCGCACCGAACCGCGCGGTTCAGATGAGTTGCTGCTGTGGTTCGGCGACGCAAGAGGTAGCGTCGCCGAGCAGCCGCGCCCCTGGACGGCCGAGCCGGGCATCTTCGCGCGCGCAGGCAACACCGCTCTGATCGGCTGGTATCACCCGTATTGCCGCGTGCTCCGCGGTCCGTCGCAATGCGCCTGGCAGGACGGCCCGCTGCTTCTGGGTGCGGTGCGCCGCGACGCCAACGTGGCGCAGGCCATGTGGGACCAGGCCGAATCCACACTCGACACCTGGTTCGGACTCGCCCGCTTCGGCCTGCTCCCAAATCGTCTGCGGCGCGAGCGAGAGGAGGACGTTCATGACTACCAGGCGCTCTTCGAAGCAGGGAAGAAAGCCGCAGTGGATCCCGCGTACGGCTTTGTGGTCGTTCACCTGCCGGTCCCGCATCCCATTGGTTTCTATGATCGGGCCCGCGGCGAATACCGTCTCGACGGCGCGCCCAGCTATCTGGATAACCTGGTGCTCGCCGACCGCACTCTAGGCGAGTTGCGCGCCGCCATGGAGCAGGCCGGCGTATGGGAGCGAACCACCATCATCGTCACCGCCGACCACTGGTGGCGGGCCGACTTCTGGCGCCGTCAGCCGGGCTGGACTCCGGAGGACGAAGCTGCTTATGCCGGCCGCCTGGACCATCGTGTGCCCTTGCTGGTGCGGTTCCCGTTCCAATCGTTGCCGCTCGTCATCGCTCAGCCGTTGAACACCGTCCTGCTGCACGACCTCACCCTCGCTATCCTTTCCGGCGAAATCGCCGACGCTCCCGCCGCCGCCCGCTGGCTGGAAGCTCACGCCACCTTCGGCGAAAGTCCCTACAACACCAGAAAATGAGCGTGTTCGCAGACCTGTGGACACGAAGAATGGGGTGGTGACGCGGGAGGAAAGAAATGCAAATTACAAATTGGAAATTACCAAATGGTCTTCAGCCCACCCGTCTCATGTCGTCCAGCGCTTCATCGATTTGCCCGGCCAACTGCTGGGCGCGCTGGTTGTATTGGGATGCGACCTCGTCGTATTTGCGCTGCAGGGCGTGGTACTCGTCGGCGATGTTCAGTGCTGCCAGCACCGCCACGCGCAGCGAATCCACTGTCGCCGCCTGCGATGCCACCGAGCGCATGCGCTCATCCACGAACTGGGCCAGGCGCGTGATGTACTCCGGGTCTGAGCCGCGCAGATTGTAAAGCTGATCGTAGATTTCCACCTGCACGCTGCCGTCGGGCTTGGGGGGCAAGCTCTTCCTCCGTTGGTTTCCGCGTTGGTCTGATTATGACGCGGATTCGCCCGACGTCAAGGCATCAATCTGCCGCAGGATCTTTTCTACCCGGGTTCGCACTTCTTCCCGCTCCCGGCGCAGGGCCACCACTTCCGTGCGCAGCGCATCGAACTCATTCTCACGCTCCCGCATTTGCTGGCGCACGCGGGCGGTTTCGCGCTCGGCGGTGGAGCGCGCCTCCTTGGCAGTCTTCATGGCTTCGATGGTGCGCCGGATCTTCTCTTCCAGCGCCTGGAACTCATCCGGCGAGATTTCGGGAGTCGGGTCGCGCAGGGCCTTCGCGGTCGACATAAGTGCGTCCTTCGTGATGAATTCTGGATGATTGCGAGCGCAGTATACCGCAGAACCGGCGCTCAGGCGCGCGCCGCTTCCGGCAGCTTGTCCCACGCCCGCCAGAACGCCTTCATGTCCTCCGGTGTGCCCAGGGAGATGCGCGCCATGGTGTCCATGCCGGCGAACGGCCGCCCGATCAAGATGCCTTGCTTGGCGAAGTGCGCAATCACCGCCCGCACCGGCCGCCCGCATTCCACCATGAAGAAGTTGGTGAACGAGGGGATGAAGCTCAGCTTTCTGCGCGCCGCTTCAGTCTCGAAACTCTTGTGATCCTGCGCGATCTTGCGCTCCTCGGCCACCAGGCCGGCCTTGTCGTCCAGCGCCGCCATGGCGCACTCCAGCGCGATTCCGTTGGCGCTGTCCCACAGCCGGTAGCGGCGCATCTTCTGAATCGCCTCGGGCGCAGCCACGCCGTACCCCAGTCGCAGCCCCGCCATGCCGTAGATCTTCGAGAAGGTGCGCGCCACGATCACTCGTGGATCGTCCACCGGCCACTCCAGGAACGACGTGTATCCCGGCGCGCCGACGGCAAAATGATGGTAGGCCTCGTCAATGAGCACGTAGGTCTCCCGCGGCAGCCGCTGCAGAAAATCTGCGATGGCCTCGCGCGGCGTCAGGCTGGCCGTGGGATTATTCGGATTGCAGATGTACACCAGTCCCACCGGGGGCTTGTCCTTGGCGTGCACCCGCTCCAGCATCGCTTCCAGATCGTGGGCGTAGTTCGCCGTCAGCGGCACCGCCTCGACTTGGCCGTCTTCCGCCCGCGAGTATTCCAGGATGGCCTCGAACGTCGGCGTGGGCACGATCATCCGGCGCCCGGCGCCGGCGAACGCGCACGCCGCCATGCGCAGGATCTCGGTGGAGCCGCAGCCCGCAATCACCCGCTCGCGCCCGACGCCGTGGAACCGCGCCACCTTCTCCATGTACTCGTCGTCCCGCTGGAAGGGATAGATGCTGGCCACGCGTACGGCATCGCGCAGCACCTCCCGCACCGAAGGCAGAGGACCGTAGGCGTTCTCGTTGCTGTTCAGACGGATGGGACGGTCGGCGCGTTGTGTGCTCTGGCCCGCCAGCAGTTGCGGAAATGGAACCTGCAGAACACCGGCAGCCGCGGCTCCAGCACCCGCGGCCAGAAATCCTCTGCGTGAAAGTGCCATGGCTCACCTCGTATCGCGCGGATTGTACATGGAAGCGCTTGCCAGGAGTGAGTGGGAGAGCAGATGGCAAATTACAAATTAGATATCACAAATTCGAAATCACGCCCGCAGCGTTCCGCCCAATCCCTCAAGCGCCTTCACGATCTTCGCCGACCACTCCGCAACTTCGTCGTCTCGCAGCGTGCGCTCTCCGGACTGGAACGTGGCCCGCAGCAGCAGGGAATACTTGCCCGCGGGAATCGCGCCTCCGCGAAACGTCTCCACGGGAATGAAGGCGCGCATCTCAGCCAGCTTGAGTCCGGCCACGGCCGCCCGGATTTTCTCGAAGCCTACCTCCTGCCCGAACACGAAGGAGAAGTCCCGTTCCACCGCCGGGAAGCGCGGCACCGGCTGGTACGCCGGCTCGCGCAGGCCGCTCTTGAACAGGCGGTCCAGCGCAATTTCGGCCACGTACACTTCCTGCCGCAGCTTGCGCCGCTCCGCCGCCTCCGGATGAATCTGCCCGAAACGCGCCACCGTCGCGCCGTCCATCACCGCGCGGGCCGCGCGTCCCGGGTGGTAGTAGGAAGCCGTGAGCGCGTCGAAGTACAGCGACTGATGTGCGAACTGTCCCAGCAGCGTCTCGATGTCGCCTTTCAGATCGTAGAACGAATACGGCCGCGGGGCCTGATGGACGCCCGCCTCTCCCGCATTCCCGGTAGCGCCGATTACCAGCGACTTGCGTTCGTCGCAATCCGCGCCACGCGCGGCGAACACTTTGCCCATCTCGAACAGGCGGGCGTCGCTCACGCCGCGGTTCAGGTTCCAGGCCAGCATGTCGAGCATGCCCGGCATCAGCGACGTCCTCAGGACCGTCGCTTCCTCGCTGATGGGATTGGCCAGCGCGAGCGGCGCTTCCGTCGAGAACGCTTTCGCGTCCGTCTCCGATACGAATGTGGTGGAGATGGCCGCGTGATATCCCAGCCCGCGCAGGCAGGAGCGCGCCGCCGTCTCCTTCGGCGCATCCGGCAGTTCCACCACCGCGCCTGTGAACGCCGGCAGCGTGTTGGGGAAGCGGTCGTAGCCCCACAGGCGCGCGATTTCCTCGATCAGGTCGATCTCGCGCTCCACGTCCAGGCGCCAGGTGGGCAGCTCGACCTGCCAGCCCTTGTCCCCGCTGCCGCGCACGCCGAACCCCAGCCGCGCCAGCATGCGGGCAATCTCCTCGCGCGGCAACTCCACCCCCAGGAGGCGTTCCACCTCGCTGTAACGCAGCCCGATCTGCGGCCGCTCGATCTGCCGTCCGATGGCGTCGATTTCCTCGCCCACCAGTTCGCCGCCGCCCGCCTCCAGGATGAGTTGCGCCACCCGCGCGCAGGCCAGCGGCGTCGCGGCAAAGTCGGCGCCGCGCTCGAAGCGATGCGAAGCGTCGGTGTGCATGCCGTGCCGCCGCGCCGTCTTGCGCACCGTCATGGGATCGAACCACGCCGATTCGATCAGCACGTTGCGCGTCTTCTCCGTGATCATGGTGTCGAAGCCGCCCATCACCCCGGCCAGCGCCACCGCGCGCGTTCCGTCGGCGATCACCAGGTCTTCGGTGGTCAGCTTGCGATCCACGCCGTCCAGCGTCTTCAGCGTTTCGCCCGCCCGCGCCCGCCGCACTACGATCTTCCCGCCCTGCAGCGTATCCAGATCGAAGGCGTGCGTCGGGTGTCCCATCTCGATCAGGTTGTAATTGGTCGCGTCCGCAGCGCTGTTGATGGGGCGCGCGTCCATGCTTTCCAGGCGCTTGGCGATGTGCGCCGGTGACGCCCCGATCCGCGTGCCTTTCAGCACTCGCGCGGTGTAGCGCGCGCACAGCTCCGGCGCTTCGATCTCGATCTTGAAGTCGGTCTTGCCGGCCGGTTGTGGCAGCTTCGGCACGATGGGTTTCAGCTCCGCGCCATAGATGGCCGCGCACTCCCGCGCCACGCCATGGTGGTTCATGGCGTCCACCCGATTGGTGGTGATCTCCATGGAGAAGATGGCCGCGTCGTCGTCGCCCGTCACGCTCTCCACGGCAATCCCCGCGCGCGTCAGGTCGTCGGCGAGCTTCTTGGTCTCGACCTTGAGGTCAACGAACTCGCGCAGCCATGCAACCGAGATCTTCATGAGGTTTTTCTAGCCACTAGCACTGCTTCATCCAAACTGTTCCAAGAACCGCACATCCCCATGGAAGAAAAGCTGTATGTCTTCCACGCCGTACTTCATGATGGCGATTCGCTCCACGCCCAGCCCCCACGCGAAGCCACTGATCTTGGCCGGGTCGTAGCCCTTCTCGCGCACGAACCCGTACACCGCCGGGTCCACCATGCCGCAGCCCAGCAGCTCGATCCACCCGCTCTGCTTGCAATGCCGGCAGGGTCCGCCCGTCGCGTGATAGCCCTTCCCGCCGCAGAAGATGCAGCTGATGCTCACGTCGGCGCTGGGTTCGGTGAAGGGGAAGAACGAAGGATGGAAGCGCGTCTCGACGCCCGAACCGAACATCGCCTTCATGGCGTAATCCAGCGTCCCCTTCAGGTCGCTGAAGGTGATGTTGGTGTCCACCGCCAGCCCCTCGATCTGGTGGAACACGGGCGAGTGAGTGGCGTCGGGCGTGTCGTGCCGGTACACCTTCCCCGGGCACACGATGCGCACCGGCGGCGCATGCTTTTCCATGGTCCGTATCTGCACCGGAGAAGTGTGGGTGCGCAGCAGCAGCCGTTCGCGCAGCGGTTTCTTTTCCTGGCCCGCCAGGAACAGCGTGTCCTGCGTGTCACGCGCCGGATGCTCGGGCGGAAAGTTCAGCGCCTCGAAGTTGTAGTAGTCGCTCTCTACTTCGGGCCCGTCGGCGATCGAGTAGCCCATCGAGCGGAAGATGCCCAGCAGTTCGTCGTTCACCTTGAGCACCGGATGCTCGGCGCCCAGCGGCCGCCGAATCCCGGGAAGCGTCACGTCCAGCCGCTCCGCTTCCAGGCGCGACTTCAGGTCGCCGCCATGCACGCGCTGCCGCGCTGATTCGACCGCTTGTTCGACCCGGGCCCTGAGTTCATTCACTCGCTGCCCGACGTCGCGCTTGGCCTTCGCTGGCGCCGCCTTCAGCCACAGGTCGTTCACCTGCGTCAGCACGCCGTTCTTGCGCGCCATCCAGCGGTCGCGGAACGCCTTCCACTCGGCCTCGCTCTTGAGCGCCCCGGCTTCCGCGTCGAGCGCCGCCAACAGGTCCCGCACCGCCGCGTCCACCGCAGCCGGCGTGTGGTCCGTCAGTTTGGGGACGCTGTACATGCTGGCCTGTCCCTCGATGATTCTCGACGAAGGCGAATCGTATCAGGGCACGGCTTCAGCCGCGCCGCCGACTACAGAAGGAGAAAGCGCGAATCGCCTGGCGAAGCTGCTTCAGGCCGCCGAACCCAGCGCGGTCCTGGCCTGCTCGGCCAGGCTCTTAAAGGCCGCCGGGTCCTGCACCGCCAGGTCCGCCAGGATCTTGCGGTCCAGCTCGATGCCGCTCTTCTTCAGCCCGTGGATGAACTGGCTGTAGCTCATTCCGTTCAGCCGCGCCGCCGCCCCGATGCGCACGATCCACAGCGCCCGGAACTGCCGCTTCTTCAGCCGCCGCCCGGCGTAGGCGTACTTCAGCGCCCGCTCGACCGACTCTTTCGCCGAACGATAGAGCTTGGATTTGGTGAGGAAAAAGCCGCTGGCGCGGTCCAGAATCTTCTTCCGGCGCGCGCGCCGCTTGCTTCCACGTTTGACGCGTGGCATGGTCTCTCCTTTTTCGTACGTCGTTTCGCGGCTGGAGGCAGGATTCCCTCGGCCTCTTCGCTCGCGTGTGAGATGAGAGCCTTAGGCTCTCATCTCAGGCTGCTGGCTCTTGGCTTCTAGCGAGAAGCTAGCAGCGAGTAGCTGCTCTTAGTACGGCAGCATCGCCTTCACGTTCTTGGCATCCGCCTTGGCCACGGTCGCGGCCATATCCAGCTGGCGCTTGCGCTTCCTCGGCTTGGAGGTCAGGATGTGGCGGAGATACGCCTGGCTGCGCTTGATCTTCCCTCCCGCGGTCTTGCGGAAGCGCTTGGCCGCCCCCTTATGTGTCTTCAACTTCGGCATGGATCTTCTCAACCCCTCTTCTCGAAACTGGAAACTGGAAACTCGAAACTGGTCTTACGCCTTCTTCGGCGCCAGGATCATGTGCAGCGTGTTGCCTTCCATCCGCGGCCGGAACTCCACGATTCCCTTGTCGCCCACGTCGGTCAGTAACCGGTTCAGGATCGCCCGTCCCAGCTCCGGGTGCGTCATCTCCCGCCCGCGGTAGAAGATGGTGGCCTTCACCTTGTCGCCTTCGTCCAGGAAGCGCAGCACGTGGTTCTTCTTGAACTCGTAGTCGTGTTCATCCACGTTGACGCGGAACTTCACTTCCTTGATGACGATGGTTTTCTGATGCTTGCGGGCCGCGCGCTCTTTCTTCCCCTGCTCGTAGAGAAACTTCCCGAAGTCCATGATGCGGCAGACCGGGGGGTTGGCGGTGGGCGAAATCTCTACCAGGTCGAGGTTCTTGCTGCGGGCCATCTTCAGCGCTTCCAGCGGCGGCATCACGCCGATCTGCTGCCCCTGATCGTCTATCACCCGGATCTCCCGCGCCCGGATGCGCTCGTTGGCTCGTATGAAACGTTTGTCGATAATCCCCTCCGCTGCAATGAAGACAGGCGAACCTTGCGATTATAGCATGCAGGTGCGGCCCGCCAGGATGGCGGCGCACTCTACAAATCGAGCTTCAATAGATACCCGGGATTCTGTTCGAATGCGCCCCCGAACACGCCCTTGTCGGCCTCGCGCATGTCCCACGCGATCACTCGATCGGGCTTCAGTTGGATGGTGATGTCGTCCCACTGGGAGAACACCGGCCCCACGCGCGGGTCGGCCAGCGCCGCCTCGCTCAGGTAGCGCCGGTGGATGCGCGCGTTCCACTGCCGCGACGCTTCACCCTTCAGCAACTGCGCCGTTCCCATGGCCGTGACCCCGCGCGAAGCCTGCGGATCGCGCGAGTCGATCATCAAGGAAGCCTGCGGCCGGGCTTCGAGGTTGCGGGCCTTCCGGCTGCGCGACGACGTCGCCACGTAGAGGGATCCGCCATCGAACAGGTACCACACCGAGACCAGATGAATCGAGCCGTCAGGATTCTCGGTCCCCAGGCAAGCGACGTAGCGTCCCTCGATCAGTTCCCGGACCAGCGCATCGGTAAGTGAGGCCACAGACCCTCCTGAAAATTGCAAATTGCGAATTACAAATGAGATTGACTCACCCGATCGTTAATCTTCGATGACCAGTCCCTCTACTCCGTCCGCCGTCACTCCGTCCACCCTGACGTCCAGCCACCGATTCGCCGCGTGTTTCCCCGCAAGCCGCAGCTTCAGATAATTGTCCGTCAACGCCTCGGTCGAATCTCCATTCTGCACGCTCAGCGTGATGGCCGGAATCGTACGGCCGACCATCTGCCGGCGGAACGCCAGATTCTTTTCTGCCGCCAGCTCGCGCAGCACGCGGTTGCGCTCACGGGCAACTTCGCTGCGCACTTGATTGGGCAGCGTGGCCGCCGGCGTCCCCGGCCGCGCCGAATACGTGAACACGTGCAGATAGGTAAAGGGCAGGGAAGCGATGAAGGCGCGGTTCTCTTCGAACTCGGCCTCGGTCTCGCCGGGAAAGCCTACCATCACATCGGCGCCGATGGCGGCCAGCGGCATCCGCTCGCGGATCTTGTGAATGCGCTCGGCGTAATGCCAAGGACGATAGCGCCGGTGCATGCGCCGCAGCACGCGGTCCGAGCCCGACTGCAGCGGCACGTGCGCGTGCTTCGCAATGCGGTTCTCACGCGCCACCAGCCCGATCAGCCGCTCGGTCCAGTCCATGGGCTCGACCGAGCTCAGCCGCAGCCGCTCCAGCGTCGTCCGCTCGAGAATCGCTTCTACCAGGTCTTCGAATCGTTGCGGCGGGTCTTCAAATCGTTGCGGCCGATCAAGGTCGCGCCCCCAGCGCCCCAGGTTGATTCCCGAGATCACCACTTCGCGATATCCGGCCTCGACCAGCGCCCGCACTTCCTTCAGCACATCATCTCTGCGCAGCGACCGGCTTTGCCCGCGCACCGCCGGGATCACGCAGAACGAGCAGCGATTGTCGCAGCCATCCTGCACCTTCAGGTTGGGCCGCGTCCTCTCCGAATGCGTTCTGGCCTCGAACACCGGCGCAGCCAGAAGTTCGGTGTGGGCGAAGATGTCGCCCACGTGGATCTGCGGCGCTCTCAGCTTTTCCAGCGGCACGAAGCTACCCCGGTCGGCCGCCACGATTCCCGCCACTTCCTGCTTGTGCGAATTGCCCACCACCCAGCGGACTCCGGGCAGTGCGGCCACTTCGTCCGGCGCGCGCTGCGCGTAGCAGCCGGTCACCAGGATGCGGCACTGCGGGTTCTGGCGGTGGATGCGCCGGATGGCGCTGCGCGCATCCTGGTCGGCGGCCGCGGTCACCGTGCAGGTGTTCAGGATGACGATTTCCGCTTCCTGCGCTTCATCGGCCGGGCGGAATCCGCGCTCCAGGAGCCGCCGCTCCAGGGCGGCGCCGTCCGCCTGGGTAGCCCGGCAGCCAAAATTCTGTACGTGGAAGGTGGACACTTCGGAGTATTATAGCGGCGAGCTTCGGAGGCGTATGAAGCGTCGCATCCTGCTGGCCGATGCCGATCTGGCCGTGCAGCTTGCCTTGCGCAAGCTGCTGGAGATGCACGGATTCGAGGTGGAAACCGCCTCCTCGGCGCGCGAAGCCATCGCCAAGCTCGACTCCGGCCCCTTCCACATGGTGATTACCGCCATGGCCATGGAGAGTGAGAGCGCCGGCAGCGACCTCATCCTCGCCGCCCAGCGCCAGCCCTACAATCCGGCTACCGCCGTGCTCACCGAACTGGCCGAAACCGGCCCTTCGCGCATCGGCGCGCAGTCCGTCCTGGTGCGGGCCAACGCGCAGGACCTGGTCCGCCAGATCGAGGCTCTGCTCATCCACCACGAAGACGGCAAAGGCGCCCACGCCAAGGGACCGGTCGCCGTCCCCGCCCCGCACCCCCGCCAGGTTCGCCGCGCCCGCTAGCGGCGCAGGAATCTACGCCACCGCGCTCGCCGTGGTCTTGCGCGCCTGGAAGCACTCCCGGCAGTAGACCGGGCGTCCCTGGGTGGGCCGGAAGGGCACGGTGGTGTCCTTGCCGCACTGCGAGCACACCGCCTGGGTTTCCACCTTGGGCGGACGCGTCCCGTTCCCGTTCCCGCCCAGGGACGAGATCCGCTTCAGCTTGCAGGGTTTGCACCGCTTGGGTTCGTTCTTGAACTGCTTGTCGTGGAAGAACAACTGTTCGCCGGCCGTGAACACGAACTCACCGCCGCACTCGACGCACTGCAAAAGCTTGTCCCGGAATTCCATGGAGAGATCCCCCTACTACCGAGTCTCCCTGCGCCGGCGTCCCCACCGGTTCGAGCGCCCTAACTCAACGCATGGCGCGCGGCGGTCGGAACGAGTTCGCAGGGCCTTGCACCTGCGCTTCTTTCCGGCGCAATGGAATTCCTAAAGCAACAGGCCGCCGCAACGGTCGCGACGGCCCGGTTGACTCCGCTAGTCCTGCTCCTTGCGCGCCTTCTTGCGATTCCGCTTGCGCGCCAGAGCTTCCTTCAAACGCCGTTTCTCCCCAGGCTTCAGATAGTAGGAATGTCGCTTGACTTCCTTGATGATGTCCTCAGTCTGGACTTTGCGTTTGAAGCGGCGGAGGGCATTCTCCAGCGATTCGCCCTCCTGCAATCTCACTTCAGCCAATCGAAACACACCTCCCTGCTTATCCCGAAAGGATGTTTCAGTTATCGCAGCCCCGGTGAGATTCGTCAACTGCACTGCGCCGAAAGATAAAGCCGAAACCGAATAAGAGGCCCAACCCATCAGAACACCGCCTTGATGGCGAACTGGATCTGCCGCGGCGAGTACGAACGAACGGGCCGCAGGAAACTGGAGAGCCGCTGGTAGAAGGCGGGGAAGATGGCGCCCCCGGCGGTGGCGGTGATGGGGATGAAATTGGCCGCCGTATCGGCGAAGCCGTCGTCGCCGATGTTCACCCGCTTGTTGTTGCGGTTGAACACGTTGAAGGTCTCGACCATCAGGTCGAGCTTCACCCTGCGGGCGGCGAACAGGCGCCGCGCCAGGCGCGCGTCCATGGTGGCGTAGTCGGGACCGGTGAAGGCGTTGCGCCGAAAGCCCGGCAGGCGGTCGTTCGAGAAATTGTTGTCGCCGTTGGCGTCGCCAGAGATGCGGGCGTTCACCGGGCGTCCGCTGCCGCGGGTGAACACGCCTGAGATGCGCCAGTCGTTGAACAGGGCGCGCAGTGTGGGCTGGTCCGCGCCGAAATGCTTGAACTCGTAGATCCACGAGACGGCCAGCCGATGCCGCTGGTCGGTGACGCTGCGGCCACGCTCCAGGCGCGTAGCGAAGGAGTTTTGCACGCTCACCGGGCCCACCAGCAGCGCGTCCTGGTTGTCATCCAGGGCCTGGCCGAAGGTGTAGGCCACGCGGAAGTAGAGGCCGTCGGTCATGCGCCGCCGCGCCGAGACGGTCAGGCCGTGATAGACGCTGGAGGCCGCGCTGTCGAACACGTTGATGGCGCCCACCCCCGCCAACGGCCGCACCGGCTCGTTGATGCAGGGCGGAAAGGGGCAGGTCAACGAGGGCGCAAGCTGCCAGGTGGAGAACGAATCCACGCTGAAGAAGTCGCCGCTGAACGTGGTGTCGTCGAAGACCGGATACGTGAGCTCCACCGGCTCGGGCAGGTTGACGTCGCGCGCGCGGATCAGGTGCTCCCCGTGCACGTAGAGATACGCCACGCCGATAGCGAACCGCCGCGCTACTTCGCGTTCCACCGTCAGGCTGGCCTGCTGCACGAAGGGCGTCTGGAAGTCGCGCGCGAAGGAAGAAATCTCCGTGGTCAGCCGCGACGTTACCGACGCCGGCGCCGCGCAGGTGACCGCCCTAACGCCGCACGCCACCAGCGGGTTGGGATAGGTGGGGAACAGCATGCGGTCGAAGAAATCGGCGTTGTCCAGAATCAGGTGGGAATTATTCAGGCCGTTCTCGGTCTCGATCGCCGAGTTGTAGATCTGCGGGATGCGTGTGTAGAAAATGCCGTAGCCGCCGCGGACGACCCACGGCCGTCCTTCCCCGAAAGAAAGCGCGAAGCCCACCCGGGGGGCCACATTGTTGGTATCGGTAGGTACTTTGCCCGAATCCGGCCAGATGGGGTTCGTGACCAGGCGGTCGCTGCGGAAGGTCTGCAGGTCCCAGCGCACCCCCAGGGTGAGCGCGAACCGGTCGGTCACGCGGATGGTGTCCTGTGCGAACAGCGCGTACTCGCGCGTGTCGGGATGGGAAGCCGCGCTGCCGAAGTTCTGCGAGTAGAAGCGCGGCACCTCATGAGCGAAAGCGCGCAGCGGCGTCAACGCCAGCCCGAAGGTCTGGGGCTGGAAGGTGAACGGGTTCACGCGGATGTTGCGGAAGGTGTACTGCCCGCCGAACAGCAAGGGAAACGTGTTGGTGATGTTCACGTTGCTGAAGTCGCCGCCGAACTTGAAAGAATGGCGGCGGCCGTCCAGGCTCAGCGTTTCCGCGATGTGCACGCGGCTTTCGTCGGTCTGCCGCGGCAGGATGCTGGAGCGGCCGAAACCTTCGAGCACGTCGCTGATCACGGTGCGCGCCTCGGCGGAGTTGGCCCGCGAGCGCTGGTTGTCCCAGGAGGCTTGCACCCGCAGATGGCTGGTGGCGCGGAAGCTGAGCCCGCTAGTGAGCGAGGCCACCGCGCTCAGCGTGTCCACGATTTCCTCTCCGTTCGAACTGATGGCGAAGTTCCGCGCCGGACTGGAGGGGTCGAAGAACACGTTGTTGTCGCCGTAGTAGCGCGAGGTGCTCAGCCGTCCTGACAGGTAGTGCCGCGGCGAAAGCGCCACGTCCACCTTGGCGAAGGCGGCGTTACCGATCAGCGACGACTCGAATTCCCCTCCCAGGGCGGAAAGGTCTTCCGCCGCCGCGAACACCAGCGCCTGGTCGGTGGCCTCGAAGTCGTCCGCCGTGGGGGTCACCACCGGCGACCCGTCCCCGAACAGCACCACGTTGGGCACGTGGAAGATGTGCTGGTCGAATCCCAGGAAGTAGAAGACCTGGTTCTTGATCAACCTGCCGCCTACCGTCCCGCCCACCTGGTGGCGGCGGTCGGAGGGTTTCGAGGGCAGGCCCGCAGGCTGAGCGGCGAACTCGCTGTCGCGGAGGAAATAGAAGAAGCTGCCATGCAACTGGTTGGAGCCCGAGCGGGTCACCACGTTGATGACCGCCCCGCCGGCCCGCCCCAGCTCCGCCCCGTAGGTGTTCGACGAGACGCGAAACTCCTGTACCACCTCGTTGCTGAACTGGTAGGGAGCGCGGTAACGTCCGCGCGCCTGGGCGAAGAAGGCGTTGTTGTTGTCCGCGCCATCCACCAGGAACGAGGACTGGTAGCCGCGCACGCCGCCGAACGCCAGGTCGCCGTTCGTGGCCGAAGTAAGGCCGCGCGGGTCCTGCACCGTGCCCGGAGTCAGCAGGGCGAGATCGGTGTAGCGGCGCCCGTCGAGCGGCAATTCCTCAATGGCCCGCCGGTCGATCACGGCGGAGACCGCCTGCGGCCGGGTCTCCACCAGCGGCGCATCGCCCTCCACCGTCACCACCGGCTCCGGTCCAGCCACCGCCAGCCGGAACTCCAGCTCCACCACCGCGCCCACCTCGACGTGCAGCCCGGTGCGCCGCTCGCTTCGCATGCCGTCGGCGCTGACGTGCACCTCGTATTCGTTTGGCAGCAGGAGCTGCAACCAGAACTGTCCCTCGGAGTCGGTCCGGGTGGAGCGCGTCACGGCCGTATGGACGTGGATGGCCGTCACCTTCGCCCCGGGCACCCGTGCCCCGGCCGCGTCCAGCACCGTGCCCCGAATGGCGCCGGTGGCCGCGTCTTGGGCGTGGGCCAGCAGGGACGGGATGGCGAGCAGCAGCATGAGTGCGATCTGGAAACGGAGATTAAGTGCGCCTAATGAGCCCGGGTTCCTGTAGAGAGTCCTGTGGTATTGCCTCTTGAACGCGCCCATCATTCCTCGCGAACAAGCGGCTTATAGCACGCGTTTTTCAAGATGAAACAGCGGGGCAGAATTTGTTCCGGAATCGGAACACGGGACGGAAGCCCTCACTATCGCCTGTCGAATGAGTTAGTTAGCGTTGTTCGTCGGAACGAGGAGGCGCTTTCCCTGTCTGCCTTTTCAACATACAATCGCCCGCCATGCCTCTCTCAGCCCCGGAAGACCGGTCGCCACCGCGATGGCCGGTGAGAGTGGACGTTCGCTACGGAACCGCCGGCGAGATGAACGTCGGTGAGGGCCTCGACATCAACC
>DATIGQ010000006.1 GCA_035454605.1 Terriglobales bacterium | reverse complement strand
CCTTCGTCGACGCGCGCGATGACGGGCGGGTCGAAGGCGCGCAGGCGAGCCGCGATCTCGTTCGCGCTCAGCTCGTCACAAGTCACGGCCAGCACGAAGGTGGGCAGCATGGCTCCCGGGGTGGAGCCGCCCCCGATCACGCTTTCATCTTCTTCCACACTCACGCGCAGCTTCTTCGCGTCGGCGACGGCGGCAGCCAGCTTCTCCGTCCGCTGCCGGAGTTCTTCCTTGGTCCGCCGCATCATGGCGAGCGCGGGGATGGCGGCGTGATCCTGGCGCAGATAAGCGAGCAGCGTGGCTTCGAGCGCAGAGTAGGTGAGCTTGTCCACGCGCAAGGCGCGGAACATGGGGTTGGAGCGGACACGCGCCACGACTTCCGCGTGCCCGCTGAGCAAACCGGCTTGCGGCCCGCCCAGCAGCTTGTCGCCGCTGTAGGTCACCAGGTCGCAGCCGGCGCGCAGGCTGTCTGTAACGCCGGGCTCGCCGGTCACGCCGATGGAGCGCAGGTCGAACAGCGCGCCGCTTCCCAGGTCTTCCATGAGCGGCAGCTTGTGCTTGTGAGCCAGGGCTACCAGCTCCGCCAGTTCCGGCTGCTCGGTAAAGCCCACGATCTGGAAGTTGGAACGGTGCACGCGCAGGATGAGCTTGGTCTTTTCGCCTATGGCGCGCTCGTAGTCAGCCAGGCGGGTGCGGTTGGTGGTGCCCACCTCGCGCAGCACGGCGCCGGATTTCGCCATGACGTCCGGGATGCGGAAGGAGCCGCCGATCTCCACCAGTTCGCCGCGCGACACGATGACTTCGCCGCCTTCGGCTAAGGTGTTGAGCGCCAGCAGCACCGCGGCGGCGTTGTTATTGACCACCACGGTGCGGACGTCCTGGTGGCCCTCGAGGTCCAGCAGGCGGCGGAAGAGGCGGTCGGCGTGGACGTCACGCTTGCCACGCTCGCCGGAATCGAGGTCGAACTCCAGGTTGGAGTAAACGCCGGCGACCTCAGTGACTCGCTCGAGCGCCGCCTTCGCCAGGGGCGCGCGCCCCAGGTTGGTGTGCAGGATGACCCCGGTGGCGTTGATCACCGGGCGCAGGGAGTACTCGGCGGCGTGCCGGACCAGGCGCTCGATGGCGCCGGCGATGCCGGCCAGCGCGACTTCCACGCCCGTGGAATCCAGGTGTCCCTCGGCGATGACCGAGCGCAGACGGTCCAGGACCGTCCGTGCCGCAGCAGTTACGGACGCCTGACCTTCCCGCTGCGCCAGTTGCGCAATCTCGGGGCGGCGCAAGACCTCGTCGACCGCGGGCAGACGGCGAAGCAGGGCGGCTTTGTCGATGGCCGGCACGGGAGTGATTATCTCATCACGTGGGACATCAATCTAACCCACCTCCACCAGCCCGTAGCGCCTTTGCCAGTGGGCTTTCAGGTGGGCGAAGACACGGCTGATGTCCTGGGCCGAGAGGTCGGGAGCAGGTCCGGCAGCGACGCGGGCGGCTTCACGGCGTGCGGTTTCCAGCAGTTCCCGGTCGCGCAGCAGGTTGGCCACACGGAAGTCGGGCATGCCGGCCTGACGGGTGCCGAAGAATTCGCCGGGGCCGCGCAACTCCAGGTCCAACTCAGCGATCTCGAAACCGTTGGTGGTGCGCACCATGGCGTCCAGACGCTGCTCGGCGTCCTCGGTGACCTTGCCGCCGGTCATGAGGATGCAATAGCTCTTGGCGGCGCCGCGGCCGATGCGTCCACGCAACTGATGAAGCTGGGCCAGGCCGAAGCGTTCGGCGTGCTCCACCACCATGACGGTGGCGTTCGCGACATCGACGCCGACCTCGATGACCGTGGTGGAAACCAGCACGTCAATCTCGCCCGCGCCGAACCGGCGCATGACTTCTTCCTTCTCGTCCGCAGGCAGGCGGCCATGCAGCAGGCCTATGCGCAGGTCAGGGAGAATCTTCTTGCGCAGCTCGTCATACATTTTCACGGCTGCCTTCAGCGTGAGGCGTGGAGGAGGTTCGGGGAAGAGCCTCGGGGTTTCTCCAGGGGCAGCCGGGGACGGCCGCGCGACCGCCGGCGAGACGCCGGCGCTACGCATCCGTGCGGATCCGTCTTCCTCCGTAGCTGCCTCTTGCTCCTTTTCCTCGATGACGGGATAGACGACGTAGGCCTGGTGTCCCATCTGCACCTGGCGGCGGACGAAGGCGAACACTTCGTCGGAGCGCTCATCCGGGACACGGCGGGTGACGATGGGGGAACGGCCCGGCGGCATCTCGTCGAGCAGGCTGACGTCGAGATCGCCGTAGAGCGTCAAGGCCAGCGTGCGCGGGATGGGCGTGGCGGTCATCACCAGCACGTCGGGCTCGGGCTCCTGGCCGACTCCGGTCGCGGCCGGCTTCTTCATCAAACGGAAACGCTGCAGCACGCCGAAGCGATGCTGCTCATCCACAATCACCAGCCCCAGGCGGGCGAACTCGACCTTTTCTTCAATGAGCGCGTGCGTGCCGATGACCAACTGGACGTCGCCGCGGGCAATGTGGCGGCGTGCGGAACGCTTCTGGGCGGGGTCGAGCGAGCCGGTCAACAACACAATGCGGTAGCCGGCCCTCTCCAGCAGAGTACGGGCGGCCAGGTAGTGCTGCGTGGCCAGGATCTCGGTCGGAGCCATGAGCGCGGCCTGGCAGCCGTTCTCAATGGCGATGATGGCGGCCTCGAGCGCCACGATGGTCTTGCCCGAGCCCACATCCCCCTGCAACAGCCGTCGCATGGGCGAGGGACGCTCCATGTCGTGCGCAATCTCACCCAGCACGCGTTTCTGCGCCGCGGTGGGATGGAAAGGAAGGATGCGTTTGATAGCCTGGCGCGCCTTGTCATCCAGCCGGAAGCTGATGCCGGGCTGCTGGCGCAACCGGCGGCGCTTCAGTTCCAGGCCGACTTCGAGAAAAAAGAGCTCTTCGAAGATGAGGCGACGGTGGGCGGCGGTGCGGGCGGACTGCAGGTCCTCGAAGGGCGTGCCGGGCTCGGGCCAGTGGACCCGCCAGAAAGCTTCCCGACGCGGCAGAAGTTGCAAGGCGTCACGCATGGCGGGCGGGACACCATCGGGAATCTCCGCCGCCAGGTTCTCCAGTACGCCGTGGATGACGCGCCGGAACCAGCGCGAGGTCAGCTTGCCGTGGGCCGCGGACTCGTAGATGGGCACGATGCGCCCGATCTCCAGCGAGGCGGCCGCGGGATCCTCGCCTTCCGAGTCCAGCACCTCAAACTGCGGCTGCACCAGTTGCAGGCGGCCGCGCCCCTTGAAGGCTGCTTCGACCCGCCCGTAGAGCGCCACGCGCTCGCCAGGCTGGAATTTTCCGCGCAGGTAGGCGGCGTTGAACCAGACGCACTGCAGCGCGTCGCGCCCCTGGGCCACGGTCATCTGGAAGATGGGCATGCGCCGGGTGCGGAACAGACCGGAGGTGCGCACCTCGCCGATCACGGTGGCCATCTCCCCGGGACGAAGCTGCGCAATGGCGCGCGGGTTGAGCCGGTCCTCGTAGCGAAACGGCAGGTGATAGAGCAGGTCTTCTACCGTGGTGATGCCCTTCTCCGCCAGGAGATCGGAAATCTTCGGACCTACACCCCGTACGTATTGCACCGGCGTGTGCAGTTCGAGCATCGGCAGGGGATTCTCGCTTGGGGGGCGGCGTGGGCGCAAGAAGACGGGCGGCCCGCAGGCCGCCCGTTCCTTCCGGTCGAAGGTCAGTTCTTCTTGGTGGTCTTGGAGCGCTTGTAGGAGGACTGGATCTCGGAGCCGATGTATTGCAGCAATTGCTTGGCATTCTCGGCGTAGGGTCCTTCAGGAGCCAACTCCAGGTACTTGTTGAAAGCCTCGGCGGTGCCGGGAGGCGCGTTGAACTTGTTGTTCTTGTCCATGGCGCCCTTGCCGATGAGAAGGGATCCCTTCTGGAAATAAGCATTGGCGTTGGTGGGGTCGGCAGCGATGCACTTATCGAACGCCGCCAGCGCCTCATCCAGGCGGCCAGCGTTGGTCAGCACCGCTCCCATATTGAAATAGTATTGGCCGGCGCCGATGGGATCGGCCGCCGCCGCCGACTCATAGGCCGCCACCGCTTCATCCACTTTGCGGCTGCCGGCCAGCGCCTGTCCCAGGTTGTTGTAGTAGGCGCCAGAGGGTTTGATGGCGACGGCTTTCTGATAGGCGTCAGCGGCTTCGGCATAGTGCTTGCCGGCAAGGTAGGCGTCGCCCAGGGTGTACCACAGGAGGTCCTTGGTGGGGTCTACGCTCACCGCCTGCTGCATGACGGAGACCGCCTGTTCGGGATTCGGAGGGTCGCTGGTCAGTGCGGTGCGGGCCTGCGCCAGCAAGTCGTTCAGGTTCTTGATCTTGACGTTCTCTTTCTGGGTTTCCTCGAGCTGCTTGCGCTGCGCTTCAGTCATCTGCGGAGCAGAAGTGGCACGTTCCTTGGCCATGTCAAAATCGAGAGTATTGACGCCTTCCACGCCCGAAAGGGTGACGGTGACGTTGTTGAAGAAATACAGGCTGCGCCCGGCCTTCTGCTCCTCTTCGTTGCGGTACAAGGTGACCTTGTATTTGCCGCTCTGCAGGCCGATCGAGTAGTAATCGCCGCTCTTGTTGGTCTTGATGTTGTACTTGCGGCCGGTATCCAGACTGGCGTACTCGACGATAGCGTTCACGATGGGCTGGTGCTGTTCGTCGGTGCAACGGCCCTTGACGGTAGCCATCTGGGCCTGGGCGGGAGGCAAGATGGCCAGCGCCACGACCGCCCCCAGAGCTGCAAGCATCAGTTTGGTTCTCATAACTCTTCCTCCCGGCGTCATGAATCGCCGTTTCATCAATGCCGTCATCCGTGCGTAAGTACGCTGGACAGGTACGCGATGGGGTCCTGGGCTCCGGCTTCGCGGAAGGCGCGCAAGCGAAGCACGCAACTCTCGCAGGCGCCACAGGCGCGATCCTCGCGGCTGTAACAAGACCACGTTAAATCGAAGGGCGCTCCCAGTTCAAGGCCCAGGCGGACAATCTCATGCTTGCGCATGCCGATGAGCGGCGCCACTACCTCGATGCGGCCCTCGCGGGTGCCGGTGCGGATGAGCTGGTTGAAAGCCTCGTAGTAGGCCGGGCGGCAGTCCGGGTAGCCGGAGCTATCCTGCTCGACGGCGCCGATGAACACCTTTTCCGCGCCCAGCACCTCCGCCCAGCTCACGGCTGCGGCCAGAAAATGCGCATTGCGGAAGGGGACGTAGGTCACCGGGATGTCCAGGCCGATGCGCTCGGTGACGTCGGGCACGGCCAGGGCCAGGTCGGTGAGGGCGGACCCGCCGATGGCTGCCAGCGCCGGGTTGTGGATCGTCAAGCGGTTCTGGATGGCCAGGTGGTCGCAGATGCCCTCGAAGGCCCGGCGCTCGCGCTCCTCGGTGCGCTGGCCGTAGCTTACGTGCAGTGCCGAGGCGTCAAAGTCGCGGGCCGCCAGCGCGGCGCAGACGCAGGAATCCATGCCGCCGCTGAGGAGGACCACGGCGCCGGGGCGTGACTCGACGGGCTTTGCCATCTGCCTATTGGATGAGTTCTGCAGGCGATTTGCTGCCCTGATTCTAGTACAGGCGGCGGGTTGCGAAGTAACGTTACCGCCCTAGACGCCCTTGGTTTCCGGCGGCCAGATGAACTTGTGGACCTGCAGACCCAGGCGCACGGGGAGACCATCGGCCAATATCCACTCGGCGAGCTGGCGCGGGTCGAGCAGGCAGTGCGAAACGTCACGCGGACCGGCGGCGTCCTTGCGGAAGGCGGGAGAGAAAATGAGGGCGCCGGCCCGCGAACCGAGGTCGTGGCGGCGGGTGAAGTCGCGGGCAAACTCGTAGTCGGCGCGGTCGGCGAGGACGAATTTCACCTCGTCACGCGGCGTGAGCGTGCCCAGGTTCTCCAGCCGGAAAGTGTCCGGCTCGCCGGAGTGCGGGCACTTGACGTCCACCACCTTCACCACTTCCTTCGGAACAGCGGCCAAGGGGCGCTCTCCGCTGGTCTCCAGCAGGACGGCGTAGCCGGAAGGCAGCAGGCGACCGACGAGCTCCAAGACTTCCCTCTCCTGCAGCATGGGCTCGCCGCCGGTGATCTCCACCAGCTTGATGGGCGCCAGCCGGTGGACCTCGGCTTCGACTTCCTCGACGGTCATCTTGTGGCCGCCGCTGAAGGTGTACTCACTGTCGCACCAGGTGCAGCGCAGGTTGCAACCTGTGAGGCGCACGAAGATGCACGGCAGCCCGGTGTATGAGGACTCGCCCTGCAACGAAGCGTAGATTTCGGTGATCTGCACTAGGAGTACCGGGTACCAGGTACTGGCTACTAACTTACTCGAAGTACGTGGCGGTGGTGGAATCCGTCTCCCACACGGTGACTTCCTTCACGCGGATGCGGTTGTCGGTAGCCATGCTCAGGCGGGTGCGGGCGCATTCGTAGAAGTACTTGGCCAGGTTCTCGGCGGAGGGATTCACGGTCTTGAAGGGCTCGAGGTCGTTCATCATCTGGTGGTCAAGACGCTCGATGGTGTTCTTGAGGACGTCCTTGAGGTCCTTGAAGTCCAGCAGGAGGCCGGCCTGGTCCAGGTCTTTGCCTTCCAGCGTGATGCGCACACGATAGTTGTGTCCGTGCGGCTTCTCGCACTTGCCCCGGTAATTGCGCAGGTAGTGGCCTGCGGCGAAGGATTCTTCCACGGTCACCTGGAACATGAACACCAGCCTTCAGCGGTCCGCATTCAGCCTGGACATTGTAGCGTGAGCCGCAGGGCCTGTCCCGAAACGCTGGCCTACTTTCCGTTTCACTTGGCCGGTTGCTGGAAGAAGGCTTCGACGTCGGCGAACTCGGTGGTGCGGCGGTAGGGAGGCAGGCTCTCCAGGAAGACGGTTCCGTAGCGCTGGCGCAGCACGCGATTATCCAGCAGCACCAGCAGGCCGCGATCGTCGAGCGAACGGATCAGGCGGCCGAAGCCCTGTTTGAGGGTGATGACGGCGGAAGGCACCTGGTAGTCGAGGAAGGCGTTGCCACCCTCCTCGTCGATGGCGCGGATGCGCGCGGCCACCACCGGGTCGCCCGGCACGGCGAACGGCAGGCGGTCGATGATGACGCAACTGAGCTGCTCGCCCTGCACGTCCACGCCCTGCCAGAAGCTGGAGGTGGCGAACAACACCGCCCCCGGGGTCTGGCGGAATTCTTCCAGCAGCGCGTTCTTGGGCGCCGTGCCCTGCAGGAACAGCGGGAAATCGAGCTGGTCTTGCAGGCGCTGATAAAGGTCGCGCATCTGAGCGTAGCTGGTGAACAGGCAAAAGGCGCGGCCCTGGGTGATCTCAAGCGTGCGGCGGATGAGCTCAGCGGCGCGCGGCGCGAACTGCGGCACCCGCGGGTCGGGCAGACCCGGAGGGATGTAGAGCAGCGCCTGGCCGGCGTAGTCGAAGTGCGAGGGTACGACCGACTCACGCGCGTGGTCGAGCCCCAGCCGCCGGCGGATGTACTGGAAGTTGCCGCTCACGGCCAGCGTGGCCGAGGTGAGCACGCTGGTCTCAAGGTCTTCCCACAAGCACTCGCGCAGAATCTGGGAGACGTCGATGGGCGTGGCCTGCAGGAAGACGTGGGTGGCCGATTCTCGTGGGCCGCGGGCGCGCTTCTCGTCGGCCCTGCCTCTTCGTTCTTCGCTTCGGCTTCGCCGGTCGATCCAAAAAACCGTGTTGCGGTCGGGCGATTCCAGCAGGAAGCTGGTCTGTACGCGCAGCTCCTGCGCCCGCCTCGCCAGCCGGACGATCTCTTCCGGCCGCTCGGGCAGCGCCTCGAGCGTCGAGGCCAACCCGCCCAGGGCGTTGAGCAGGGCCAGGTAGTCGTCGCCGTTCTCTTCCAGGAACTCGCGACGGTTCTCGAAGGCGAAACGCCCTTCGCCCGGCGGCAGCAGGGCGAAGAAGAATTGCGCGCGATCGCGCACGCTCTGGGCGGCCGCCTTGACGTCTGGCGTGAAGGCCTGCTTGAGCTTGGTGGTGCCTTCGATGTCGCGTACCAGGTCAGCGAAGCGGAGGTCGCTGACCGTCACACCGAAGTAGCTGGAGGCTACGTCCTCCAGTTCATGAGCCTCGTCGAAGATGACGGCCGCGAATTCCGGCAGGATGCCGACGTCGCGGGCGCGATCGGGAATCTGGCGGATGGCGAGATCGGCGAAGAACAGATGATGGTTCACGATGATGATGTCGCTCTCGGCGGCGCGGCGATGCATCTCCGTGATGAAACAACGGTCGAACTGCGGGCATTTCTGGCCGGTGCAGGCTTCGGCGCGAGCGTCGAGGCGCGGCCACAGAGGGCTGGCTTCCGGCAACGCCGCCAGCTCGGCACGGTCGCCGGTTTCGGTCGTCTTCTCCCAGGCGGCGATGAGCTGATAGTGCTCCACCTGCTCGAGGCCGGTGAGCACCGGGCGGTCGGTCAGATCGTAGAGCTTCTGCCGGCAGAGGTAGTTGTTCCGCCCTTTCATGTAGCAGACGCGCAGCTTGCCCAGTCCGGCTTCACGCTCCAGGAACGGAACGTCCTTGTAGAAGAGCTGTTCCTGCAGGGTCTTGGTGCCGGTGGAGATGACGACGCGCTTGCCGCAGCGGATGACGGGCAGCAGATAGGCCAGCGTCTTGCCCGTGCCGGTGCCGGCTTCGACGATGAGGTGCCGCTTTTCCGCCAGCGCCTGCTCGACCGCCTGCGCCATCTCCAGTTGCCCGCGGCGGAATTCGTAGGCGGGATGCGTCTTGGCGAGCAGGCCTCCGGGGCCGAAGAAGGCGTACAGCGAAGGCTGCGTGGCAGTGGTCACGGCGGGCGTCTCTATAATAGCCGCGGGCCGCGCTCGCAATGACAAACCACATCCCAACCATCGCCATCGTGGGTCGGCCCAACGTGGGCAAGTCCACGCTCTTCAATCGCATCCTGGGGAAGCGGCGGGCCATCGTGGGCGACGAGCCCGGCATCACCCGCGACCGCATCTACGGAGAGACCGAGTGGACAGGACGCAGGCTGCGCGTGGTGGACACCGGCGGCATCATCCCGCACGAGAAAGAGCTCATCCCGGCCGAGATCTTCCGACAAGCCAAGGTTGCCCTGGAAGAGAGCGCGGCGGTAGTCCTGGTGGTGGATGGGCGCACCGAACTGGCCGCGCCGGACATCGAGTTGGCCCGCCTACTGCTGCGCACCGGCAAGCCCTTGTTCCTGGCAGTGAACAAAATCGACACGCCGAGGCTCGAAGCCCAGGTCGAGGACTTTCGGCGGCTGGGCATCCGCGAAGCGTTTCCGGTTTCGGCGGAGCACGGCACGGGCGTGGCTGAACTGCTGGATGCAGTCCTCGGAAGGATCCCGGCTCCAGCGAGGGAAGGACTCGGCGAAGAGAAAGCCGAAGAGGTCGAGCCTGCCGAGCCGAGTGAGATCAAGGTGGCGATCATCGGGCGGCCGAACGTAGGCAAGTCCACACTACTGAACCGGCTCGCGGGAGTTTCCCGCGCCATCGTTTCAGAAATCCCCGGCACCACGCGTGACGCGGTGGACGAAATGGTGGAGCGCGACGGGCATCGCTACCGCTTCATCGACACGGCGGGTATCCGACGCAAGGGCAAGACGAAGCTCATGGCGGAGAAGCTGTCGGTGGTGATGGCGCGCAAACACCTGGAAGCGGCGGACGTGGCCCTGCTCATGATCGACGCCCTCGAAGGTGTGACCGCGCTGGATGCCAATATCGCCGGCTACGCCCATGAAAGCGGGCGCTCGGTCATCGTCGTAGTGAACAAGTGGGACCAGGTGAAAGCCGGGGCCGAAGCCGGCCGCGCCTCCAGGGCGGTAACGCCGAGAGAGTACGAGCAGCGCCTGCGCTACAAGCTGAAGTTCCTGTCCTACGCGCCCGTGCTCTTCATCTCCGCGCTCGAGGGACGCGGGGTGGAGAAAGTCTTCGCTACCGTGGAGGAAGTGGCGGCGGAGCGCAGGAAGCGCGTCTCCACCGGCGAAATCAACCGGTTCCTGAAGACCGTGGACTTCGAGCGCGCGGGAGTGCCGGCCGCCAAAAAGGTGAAGATCTACTACATGACCCAGGCGGCTACCTCGCCACCGACCTTCATCCTGTTCACCGACAGGGCGGTGAAGTTGCACTTCTCCTATCAACGATTCCTGGAGAATCAGATCCGGCGGGCCTTCGGGTTCGCCGGGACGCCTATCTGGATCAAGAACCGCGCGCGGCGGTGAACGGCTAAGCGCCGGCCTCAGGCACGATGGGGATGGGCGGCGGGACCGGACCCATCCGCGCGCCCAGCCGCGCGTAGCGGGCGCCAAAGAAGCGCAGCGTCCAGGATTGGAAGAAGAACACCGCAGGCACGGAGATCAGCGCCCACAACCAGATCAAAAGAACCAGCAGGATCATTCCCACCACGATGGCCAGCGCAATGGTACCGGCGTTCCAGGTCAGCCCGGCGGCTTTGCCAGCGAAGATGGCTGCCGCGGCCACCAGGCCGATGGGCACCAGCAGGATGAGGGTGACGATCAACTGCGCGATACCGAAGACCAGCGCGGCACCCACCGCCAGGATGACCTTCATGATGACGTACACCGCGTAGCCGCCCTTGTCTGCGCCCAGCATGGGCAAGAAACGGCGCCAGCCTTCCACGGCCCCCACGTCGTCGAGCGCCATCAC
>DATIGQ010000005.1 GCA_035454605.1 Terriglobales bacterium | reverse complement strand
CCCGCTCACCGGCGGCTTGAACCCCGTCCCCAGGATCGCATCCACCAGCACGTCGGCGGCAAAGACGTCCTGCGCCACTTCGCTCTTCAGTTCATCCTGGTTGCGCGCAATGACTGCCTTGACCGGCAGCTTCTTGTACATCTGTGCCGCGTCGCCTTTCAGCTCCTCCGGATCAGCCAGCAGCAGAACCTTCACTTGCTTCCCGGCTTCGTGCAGCTTGCGTGCGGCCACAAAGCCGTCGCCGCCGTTGTTCCCCTTGCCGCAGATGACGCCAAACGTTGCCGCCTTGGGATGCTCGCGCAACGCGAACTCCGCCACCGCCGCGCCCGCGTTCTCCATCAGGGTGAGCGAGGGAACGCCGTAGCGCTCGCTGGTGATGCGATCGACCTCGCGCATCTCGGCGGCAGTAACGATCTTCATGGTGGGGATTTCAGTGGGTTACGCCACGGCCTTGGGCCAGGGCGACGTGCTCCAGTTGCTTCAGGTTGGCGGTCTCTCCGACGACGATCAGCGAGTCGCCGCCTTGGATCACGTCCGTGGCGGTGGGATTCACGCGCATCGCCTCACCGGGCCGCTTGATAGCCAGGATGATGACCCCCATCTTCTGGTGGATTCGCGACTCCCCGATCGTGCTCCCGGCCAGCGAGGAGCCCGCACCCACGCTGAGTTCTTCGATCTCCACTTGCAGCTTGGTCTCATCCCGGCCGATGGCGATGTCCAGGAAATCCAGCACGCCGGGACGCAGGAAAGTCTGCGCGATGCGGTGCCCGGCGAACACGTAAGGCGAAATCACCGAGTCGGCGCCGGCGGTGACCAGGTGCTTCTCCGACCCTTCCTCGCTGGCCCGCGCGATGATCTTCAGCTTGGGATTCAGGCTGCGCGCGGTGAGCACGATATAGATGTTGGTCGCGTCCGTCGTGGTGGCGGCTACCAGCCCGCGCGCGTGCTCGATGCGCGCTTCCCGCAGCACTTCTTCCTTGGTCGCATCGCCCACCAGAGTGGGCCAGTCGGCGGCGCGCTCCGCCTTCGCTTCACTGTTCTCCACCACCACGAACGGCACCGGCTGCGCCACCAGTTCCCGCGCCACGCTGCGCCCCACACGCCCGGCGCCACAAATGATGTAGTGCCCGGAAAGCCGTCCGATTTCGCGCTCCATGCGCCGCCTTCCCAGGAAGCGTCCCAGCTCGAATTCTAGCAAAGCCGTGCTGAACGTCCCGATGGCCGCAAACGCCAGCCCCACTCCCGATGCGATCAGAAAGATGTTGAAGATCCGCCCGGCCTCGGAAAGTTCGTGGACCTCCCGGTAGCCAACCGTGGTTAGCGTGGTCACCACCATGTACACGCTGTCCAGCCATGACCAACCCTCGATCAGGCGGAAGCCCAGCACACCGGCGACGAACAGCGCCGCCAGCGCCAGGCTCAAGATCCTCAGGATGCGAAACGGTTTCAACCGCAGCAATCTTCAGCCTCTACCACGCCCGGCGGCATCATACCGCCGGGTTGCAGACTAGGCCAGCCGCTTCTCCATCCGCAGCCCGTCGAGGCCTCCCGGATAGTAGCGAGGTAGCGTCCGCAGCACGGAATAGCCGTGCCGCTTATAGAAAGTGAGCGCGGCGAGGTTGTCCACGGCCGTCTCCAGGAAAACCATGTGGCACGGAGCGGCCCGCAGCCGCTCCTCCGCTGCCAGCATCAGTTGCGATCCCAGCCCCGCGCGCCGGGCCGCCTGGCGGACATCGAGCGTGATGATGTGCCCCGCGCCCCGCCGCAGAACCTCGGCCACCACGAAGCCCGCGATTCCGCCGTCTTGCTCGGCCACCAAGGCAAACGCGTTCTTCTGCCCCAGGTAGTGCGCCAGCTCTTCGCGCGGATAGGCGATGCCCGTAGGAAAACACTCCTGATCGATCCGCCACAGCGTCTCGAAGTCCTCGGCTCGATACTCGCGCAGCAGTGCCCTCGATCTCTGGGCTTTTGACTCCGGTTTCGGGGTTCCGACTCGCAAAGAAGGTACCCTCTGGGTGCTGGGTACTCGGTACTGGGTGCTCGATACTGGGTACTCGGTACTCGCTACTCGACCGTCCGTTTCAACTGCCCGCACGCCGCAAAGATCTCACGCCCTCTCGGCCGCCGGACGAACGTGGGTAGCCCGGCGGCGATCAGCACCTGCTGGAACTCCCGTACCCGCTCCTCGGCTGGTGTGACAAAAGCGAGCCCCGGCCCCGGGTTCAACGCGATCAGGTTCACCTTGGCCCGCAATCCCCGCAACCGCTCCGCCAGCTCCCGGGCATGCTGGGGCTGGTCGTTCACGCCCTCCAGCAACACGTACTCAAAGGTCAACCGCTCCCGCGGCCGCAACGGGAACTCGTGCGCCGCCGCCAGCAACGCTTCCAGGTTCCACTTGCGATTGATGGGCATCAGCCGCGTGCGCAGCTCGTCATCGGAAGCATTGATGGAGATAGCCAGTTTCGGCCGCACCGGCTCCCTGCCCAGATCATGGATGCGCGGTACCACTCCGGCAGTAGAAACAGTCATGCGCGACTCGGCGATTCCCACCCCCTCCGCCAGCAGGCGCACGGATTTGATGAAGCTCTCATAATTGAGGAAAGGCTCGCCCATCCCCATGAACACCAGGTTGATGCGTTCGCGCTCCCGCGCCACACCCTGATCTTCCAGCACCACCAGTACCTGCCCCACCATCTCCCCGGCCGTCAGGTTGCGTCGCATTCCCAATTGAGCGGTCAGGCAGAATTGGCAATCCACGGCGCAGCCTACCTGGCTCGACAGGCAGATGGTGGCGCGCCGCCAGCGCCGGCCCTGTGCCGCGGATTCGCTCTCCAATTCATCCCCGGCCTCACTGCCGTCTCCGGCCTCGCCTCCGTCGCCCTCGGGCATCCATACCGTCTCCACACTCTGCCGGTCGCCGAACTCCATCAAGTACCGCACGGTGCCGTCTTGCGCGGTGACCTTCTTCTTGATGCGTGGCTGGCCCACGTCTACCGCCCGCTGCTGCAGCCGTTCGCGCACGCTTCGCGGCAGCGTAGTCACCTCCTCCAGGCTGGCTAGCCGCTGCCTGTAGAGCGCCTCATAGAGTTGCTGGGCTCGGTAGTCGGGCTCTCCGATCTCGTGTGCCAACTCGGTCAGTTCCACTAGGTCAAGGCCCAGCAAATAACGGTTCCTGGTTTCGATGGACATTTGCGAGCCGGCAGCCTGTTCCGCTCCTGCTTCGCTATCTTAGCTTTCCCTATTTAGAGAAACCATGCCCCACGGTCTCCCATCTTCGACATGCGATAATCACCCGCATGTCGAGCCTGCGCATGCGCGATTTGGCCCTGGCTCTGTCGCTGGCGAATCTGTCCTTCTTCGACGCCTGGCACAATCTCGTCTACGCCGACAAGTTCTTCATGCCCACCTGGACCTGGGTCGACTTTGTCGCGCTCTTCTTGAACGTGCTGCTGTTCACTCTCTTGTACTTCTTTCTGCTGGGGATCGGGCGCCGCTTCCCGCACCGCCCCGCGCTGGCCTTCCATCGCTGGCTGCCGCTGATCTCGGTGGCAGCTTTTCTGCAGTTGCTGTTCCACTATTACGAAAGCCAGCTGGACGAGATTCCAATCACACGCGAAACGGTGCTGCTCGGAGCCGTGATCGTGCTCGCCGCGGCAGCGGTCATGCGACGATGGCATCGTCCCGTGTTGAACGCCACCGAGCTGTTTGCGCTCTGGTTGCTGGCTTTTGTCCCAGTCACTTCGGCGCAGGCGGCGTGGCAGCTCTGGAAGCAGCCGGCCAGGGAAGTGCGCCGGCAACAATCCGGGCTTGCTGCCCCGCCGGCGTCAAGCGTCAACCGGCCCCGCCTGGTATGGCTGGTGTTTGACGAGTTGGACGGTCGCACGGCTTTCCATCAGCGGCCCCCAGGCTTGCAGCTCCCGGAATTCGACCGCCTTTGCGCCGATTCGCTCTGCGCCAGTAACGCTTTCCAGGCAGGCACCACCACCATGCAGGCCATGACCTCCATGATCGTCGGGAAACAGACCTTCAAACTGCAGCCCAGCGGTCCGGATGAGGTCCTGGTCAGCTTCCAGCCCGATAAGCCCCCTAATATTCCCCTGAGTTCGCAACCCAACCTGTTCGCTCGTGCCCGGGCTGCGGGCGTGACCACCGCGGTGGTTGGATGGTTCTTCCCTTATTGCCGGGTTTTTGGATCCGCTCTTACACAGTGCGTCTGGCAGGCGGCGGGAGCCTTCTCGCCTGAGGCCAGGCCTTCGATCCTCGAAGCCATGGCTCACCAGCTCTACGGTTTGTCCCCGCTTCAGAAGCGGTTTGAGCATCGCGAGGAGCACCGTATCCAGGTGGAGCGTGCTTGCCGGGCTGCTGCCGATCAATCGCTCGGGCTGGTTCTGGTGCATTTGAACGTGCCGCACCGGCCTCCCATTTACGATCGCAGGACCGGCGACTATACGCTGTTCTCTATTCGTCGTGACTGGTACCTGGATAACCTGGTGCTGGCGGACCTCACCCTGGGCGAAGTGCGCCGTGCCATGGAAGCGGCCGGCGTTTGGAAAGACACCACCGTCCTGGTTACCGCGGACCATGCTCTGCGCTGGTACGTGGACTTCAACACCGAGACCGATGCCCACATTCCTTTCCTCTTCAAGCCTGCCGGCGACTCCCCTGGGCTGAACTATCAGACTCCGTTCAACGCGATTGCCACTTCAGAGTTGATTCTGGCAGTGCTGCGAGGCGAAGTTACGGACGCAGCCAGCGGTGCCCGCTGGCTCGACCAGCACGCTCCCCGGCCTCCGACGCTGATCTACCGCTAGCTTGGCTGATCGGTCCCGGCCTGCCCTTCTTTAGGAGAGGCCTACAAGTGCTTGACCTTGAAGAGGTTAACTTCGTGCTCTTGTCTCGGCCCCAAGAACCGGCATCCAAGCAGTGGGAGAGGCCCGGTGCTCGCTCCCCTGAAATTGCTCGACCCGGGACTTGGGAGACCTTTGTCAGGTCCATATAGCCTATTGACTGGTATGGACTTAGACCCGATGACGTCTTCCCTCCCATGTGCCACAATGAGTACGGATATGACGGCCGAGGAGAAACGCAACATCCGACGCGAAGTGTTGCCCAACGGTCTGCTGGTGGTGACTGAGCAGATGGCGCACATTCGCTCCGTCTCCATCGGCATCTGGCTGAAATCCGGCTCACGCCAGGAGGACGCTGCCGCCAACGGAATCTCCCACTTCCTCGAGCACATGGTCTTCAAGGGCACACGCAACCGCACTGCGGAAGACATCGCCCGGCAAATCGACTCCCTCGGCGGCCAGATGGACGCTTTCACCGCCAAGGAGTGCACCTGCTTCAACGCCAAGGTCCTGGATGAGCATCTCCCGGTCGCTCTCGACGTCTTGAGCGACCTGGTTTTGAACCCCATCTTCAACGAGCAGGACATCGCTCGCGAGCGGGGCGTCATCCTGGAGGAGATCAAGCTCGACGAAGACAGCCCCGACTACCTGGTTCACGAGATCTTCACCCAGAACTTCTGGAAGGGACACTCTCTCGGCCTGCCCATTCTGGGCACCCGGCAGACCGTACGCCGCTTCGACCGCAACCTGGTGCTCGATTCCTATGCCCGCAGTTTCCTGCCGGGCAATCTGATTGTCAGTGCTGCCGGCAGCCTTGACCACCAACACTTCGTCGATCTCGTGGCACAAAAATTCCAGCATTTGCCCGCTGGCAGCAATGGTTTCCACGATTCGGTACCCGCCGTCTCCACCACCACTACGCTCAGCCAGAAGAAGCTCGAACAGGCGCAAATCCGTATCGGCGTGCCCGCTCATCCTATCGCCCACCCCGGCCGCTACGCGACCTATCTGCTCAATCTCATCCTGGGCGGTGGCATGAGCTCCCGGCTTTTCCAGAATATCCGCGAGCGCCAGGGTCTCGCCTATTCCATCTATTCCGACTTGGACGTGTATCGCGACACTGGATGTCTCTCCGTCTACGCCGGCACCTCGCCGGAAACGGCGCTGCGCGTGGTGGACGGCATCATGGACGAATTCCGCAAGCTGAAGGACAAGCCGGTCACCGACGAAGAACTGCAGCGCGCCAAGGGGCAACTCAAGGGCGGCCTGATGTTGAGCCTTGAATCCAGCACGGCCCGCATGTCCAACCTGGCTCGACAGGAGATGTATTTTGACCGCTTCTTCGGTCTGGATGAAATCACGGAGTTGATCGAGAAGGTCACCGTCGACGATCTCGCCGCCCTCGCCGGCCACTATTTCCAGACTGGACGCGTTTCCGCCACCCTGCTGGGCGACCTCGACGGCCTCACTCTCTCTCCGGAGCGGCTCGCCTGCTAGGCCCGCGCTTCCTGTTTGTGTTTGTGCTTTTCTCCTTTAAAGGAGCTTCTTGTCTCCCTTTCTAGCCAGTCCGTCCCAGGAGATTGACACTTTTTGATTTTCCGAATGACACATTTTGTCATTCCGGGCCCTGGTTACTACGTCCGCGTCTCGGGGCTGTATGCCAATTATTCTCCGGGCTACCGATGTATCTAACTGAATATAATTAGCTTATCCAACTTTTGAAGTCCACTGTGGAAATCCTCCGGGCTGGAACTTGACTTGCCCTATAGGGGGCCAGTGAGCCTACCGGCTCGGCAAGAAATCTTCGCAAGCAACAAGAGGAAAGCTAACACCTGGAGAAAAGAGGGAAACAAATGCGCAAACAGAAAGGATTCTCGCTGATCGAGTTGCTGATCGTCGTGGCGATCATTCTGATCATCGCGGCTATCGCCATCCCGAACCTGCTGCGTTCGCGAATTTCCGCGAACGAGTCTTCGGCGGTGGGCTCGATCCGCACCCTGAACACAGCGGAAGTCACCTACTCGACCACCTATCCCAACGTCGGCTTTACCTGCACGCTGAGTGCCCTCGGTCCGCCGACCGGCAACCCGACTTCCACGGCTGCTGGCCTAGTCGACAACGTGCTGGCTTCTGGTCAGAAAAGCGGCTACGGCTTTGCTCTGGGAAGCTGCACCGGTTCGCCGGTTGTGACCTACAACTCGCAGGGTACCCCGGTGGCCATCGGCCAGACTGGGCAGCGCGCGTTCTGCTCCGATCAGTCGGGCGTGATCCGCTTCGCGGCTGACGGTTCGGGCGCCACCTGCCTGGCGGGTTCGACCGCTCTGCAGTAAGGCTTCAACGGCAGGTCCCCTGGTTCCTGCCGCCAAGTTGGCGAAGTACCTGGGGGAGGGTACAAGCCAAGGGGAGCTCAGGCCTCGCGCCCGGCTCCCCATTTTCTTTCCTACGGCTTCGGTTGCTAGCGCGTGCGCGCCGGCATCGCTTCCAGCCGTCGAATCGCTTCCCGTGCCTGGGTCGACTCCGGAAAGCGGCGGACTTCTTCCTGGAAGGCTTCCAATGCCGCTTCCTTCTTACCCTGGTTTCCGTAGGCCACGCCCAGCAGAAAGTGATATCCGGGAGCATTGGGGCTGATCCCGACCGCCTTTCGCAGCAGCCCTTCGGCTTGCTCCGCGTCGTCCCGGGCCAGCCGGATCACGGCCAGCCGGACGTAGGTTTCAGAAACGTCGGGCGCGAACGCAATCGCGCGCCTGAAGTGTTTCTCGGCCAGGTCCAGGTCGCCGGATTCGTAATAGCAGATTCCCAGATTGAATGCGGAAAGCCACCCCGGCTGCACCTCATCGGCGGCCTTGAACTGCTCAATGGCCTCCGCGAGTCTTCCGCGATCCTTGTAAACCGTGGCCAGGCTCAAGCGGGCTTTGAAGCTCCGGGGCGCCACTTCCACGGCGCGAGTGAAGAGCGCCCCGTCATTGCGCCAGTACATGCTTTGCTGTGCGCTGCCCACCGCCATAGCGGCTCCCGCCACCAAGGCCAGGCCGGGCGCCACCCACGCCAGGCCGGGACGCAGCCGCTGGTCGAGCCATCGCCATCCCAAACCCGCCAGCAGCGCAACGCCTACGGACCCAAGATAGAGGTAGCGGTCGTGAACCAGTTCGTTCTCATTGACGAAGCGCGCGTTGAGCGCGGGCAGCAACGCCAGCAGTCCCCAAGAAGCAGCCCAGGCCACCCGCCAATCGCGCCCGCGCATCCACCACCATCCGATTCCCGCACCGCACAGCCCGACCACGGCCAGCGGAACCAGGAAAGCAGGTCCCACATGGTCCACGTACTCAAGGTCATAGTAGGGACTCAGTCCCACCGGCCACAGCAGCAGTCTCAGGTAGAAGGCCAGCAGTCGTGGGGCGGTCAGCATTGCGGTGCCGGTAGAGATGGAAGACGCCGCTACCCATCCTCCCAGCGCCTTCGCCCGGATCACCACGAACCCAATTGCCAACGCCAGATAAGGAAACATGGCCTTGGCGCCTGCCACCATCTTCGCCCGGCGCGTGGATTCCTCGGTGAAGCAGGCGTGCAGGAAAACCAGTGCCGGCAAAACCACCGCAATCTCTTTGGCGGCGAGCGCTCCGGCAAACAGCAGCAGCGCCAATGCCCTCCAGGTTGCGCGCCTTGCCGGAGCTTCCCGGGAATTCAGATAGCAGAGGAACGCGCCCACAAAGCACACGGCCAGCAGCGGATCGGCCACCCCGGAGATCCACGCCACGCTCTCCACGCGGGTCGGATGCAGGGCGAACACGGCGGCCGCCACCAGTGCCGCTCGCCGGTCTTGCAACAACCGCGCCGCCAGGGCGTACACCAGCGCGACGGCCAGCAGATGCATGAGCACGGTGGTGGCATGGAACCACGCCGGGTGCAGCCCGAACACGCTGCGGTTCACCAGAAACCACAACAGCAGCAGTGGCCGGTAAAAGCGCGGCGGAACACCCTCTACGTGGCTCCAGAAATGTTCGCTGAAGAATCGCGGGACGTTCCGCCAGGAGTTGAGAAGCGGGTTCCGCTCGATGCTCAGGTGGTCGTCAAAGACGAACTCGAAGCGCAGGCTGGCGGCGTAGCTGAGCGCCGTCACCAGCAGCAGCAGCGCCAGCCACAGGACTCGCGTGTCACCGGGCGACGGCGATGGGTTTGTTTCGCGCTTCGACCGTGCTGGCAGGTTGATGCCCTCTCTAGCGAGCAGCGGGAATCCCTCGCTCGATTTCGTTCAGCTGCTGGCGCGCGCTCGAGGCCGGGTTCAACCGGAGCGCGATTTCCAACTCTCGGCGCGCCTCGTCGTCCTTGCCCAGTCGCCTCAGCGCCATACCCAGCGCCTGGTGGAAGTTTGCTTCCCGCGGCCAGATCTCCACCGCCTTTCGCAGCGGTGCTTCGGCCTCCTGCCAGTGACCGGTGTTCATTCGCGCCAGCCCCTGGAAGTAGTACTGGTTGGCA
>DATIGQ010000004.1 GCA_035454605.1 Terriglobales bacterium | reverse complement strand
ACCCGCTGCCGCAGTTGATCCTGACCGGAGGCGACCCGCTGGATCGGAAGGACCTCTACGAATTGATCGACGAGGCGCGCCGGCTTGGGATCGGGGTGTCCATCACGCCAGCCGCCACCGCCGCCCTCACCCGGGACGTGCTCGTGCGGCTGAAAGAACACCAAGTGGAAGGCCTGGGGCTGAGCCTGGACGGTTCTACGGCGGCTCGGCACGACTCCATCCGCGGCGTTCCCGGCACCTTTGAACGCACGTTGCAGGCAATCCAATGGGCCCAGGAACTGGAATTTCCTTTGCAGGTGAACACGCTCGTAGCGGAGGAGACCGCCAGTGACATACCCGCCATTTACGACATCCTGAAGCTTTACGCGGTCAGCCGCTGGAGCCTGTTTTTCCTCATCTCGGTCGGCCGCGGCAAAGTGCTGCAGGCCCTCTCTCCCCCAGAGGGCGAGAAATTGATGGGCTGGATTCTCGAGATCTCGCAAACCGCGCCCTTTATCGTCGCCACCACCGAGGCCCCCTCATTCCGCCGCGTGGCCCTCGAGCGGATGCGTGCCGAGGGAATGAGCGGGGAGGAGATCAAGCGCAGCAAGACCTACCGCAGCTTCGGAATCCGGGACGGACACGGCATCGTCTTCGTGTCGAATACCGGGGATATCTGTCCGGCCGGATTCCTGCCCCTGGTGGCGGGCAACGTTCGTAAGGATCGTATTGCCGATATTTACCGGAACGCGCCGGTCTTCCGATCCCTGCACGACCCCGCCCAGTTCGAAGGCCGCTGCGGAATCTGTGAGTACAAAGCGCTGTGCGGCGGATCGCGCGCTCGGGCCTATGGAGCCACCGGAAACCCGCTGGCCTCGGATCCCTTCTGCGACTACGAACCACACCCGAGCTGAAAGAATAGAGAGACCGCTCTTACAGAGCATGGAGCGCTTCCGCTGGCCGGCAGTGCAGCTACTTCCCCCTTGCCCCACCGTTTCCAGCGCTTCGGTTCGTCGCTATTTCTGCCTGCCGAAGACCTCGCGGAAGGCAACGTTCAGCTCGTCCAAGGCGCGCGAGCAGTCGCCTGTGAAGCTGGAGCCGTGCATGATGGCGAGGGTCTTGGGCTTAAGGTCGGCGAGTTTCTTCAGGTTCTGCTCCGTGAGCGGTGTATAGGGAACATAATCCGCAAGAACTCCCGCTTGATACTCCTTCATCGCCTGCTGCGAACGTCCGACCACGTCGGAAGATGTGAGCGGTTCCACGTCGCCGGTCTGATGGAACAGGTCCGAACACAGCAACGTCTTCTGCGTCTCCTCGAAGAGCACACCGGCGTCCCAGCCGTGCGGCAGGTGGGGCGTCTGGCAATAGCGGAAGCGATACTTTCCGGTGGAGAAGGTTTCACCGTCCGCCAGGGCGCGTGACTCGCGGCCAATGAAGTCGTTCACGCTCACCATCGCGCCGACCTGGCTGCAGATCACTTCCGCCTTGGGAGCCACGGCCAGCCACTCGTTGAGCGAGCCGCACTCATCCGACTCGAAGTGGCTGAAGCTGATGTGCCGCAAATCCGAGAGGTTGATGAGCTTCGAGACCGCCTCACGAATCTCCGCGTGCATTCCCCGCAGGCCGGTGTGAAACAGCAGCGGCTCCTCGTCCTTCACCAGGAAGTGGTTGAACTGCAGGTCACCCCATGCAGCGAAAATAGAGATGCGAAAAATGTCCGGCGCAATCTCAGTACAGACAGCCATGCCGCCTCCTCATTGGATGGCCCAGAAACCCTTGTATTTGGGCTCGGCCTTCAGACTATCGTTTATGGAACTCTCTCGCCAGCGCAGTCAGGCGCGCGTCGTCTACGGAAGTCTCGTAGGGCTGGTAGAGCGCCAGGCGGTCCAGCAATCCGCGATAGCGTTCGCGCAGCTTCGGGCCGATGGTCTCGTAGGTCCCGCTCACCGCGATGGTATCGAGCATCTCATCGGTGATCAGACGCGCCATTCCCTTCCAGTCCCCTTCGAGCGATTTGCGGTGCAGTTCCGGCATGATGCCTTCCCAGCCGTGCGTCTCCAACACCGGCGCGTAAGTCCGGGTGGAGGCGTAAAACGCGATCTGCTGCCGTACCGCTTCCGTGTTCCGGGCACGCTCCTGCTCGGTGTCGCCCACCACCACGAAGCTGGCCGTCGCCAAGGTAAAACTCTGACGTGGTCGGCCTGAGAGGCGCAGTCCTTCCTCTACCGCCGCGTGCACGTACTCGCGGAGGTACTTGGGCGTGTGGAAGGGATGGACGTGCAGGCCGTTGCAAACCTCGCCTGCCACGCGACACATGTGGCGGTTCACGCCCGCGATGAAAATGGGAATGTCGGGGTGGGCGATGGGACCGGGGTTGAAAAATGGCGTCATCAGGTCGAACTGGTAGAACTGGCCCTGGAAACGCAGCGGCGTTCCTTGCTGCCAGCATTCCCAAATGGCGCGCAGCGCCACCACCACTTCGCGCAACTTCGGTCCCGGCGACTCGAACTTCACCGAGAACCGCCGCTGGTTGTGCGCCTTCACCTGCGACCCCAGTCCCAGGATCAATCGTCCCTGCGACGCCTTCTGAATGTCCCAGGCGGTATAGGCCGTCACCATGGGACTGCGCGCAAACGCCACGGCAATCGACGTTCCCAGCTTGATGGAAGAGGTCACGGCAGCCGCCACCGCCAAGGGCAGGAAGGGGTCGTGCTGCGTCTCTTGCGTCCACAGGCAATCGTAGCCGGCGGCCTCCGCCCTACGCGCCTGCTCGGGGACATTCTGCAGGTCGTAGTCGCGCAGCGCGACGTCGAGCACCATGTGCGATTCTCCTGCGCGGATTCTAACGGATTACGAGCGGACTTCGGCGGAACGCAGATCGAGAAGGCTAACCCTTTTCCACCGTCGACAAATGTTCATGCACGATGCGCAGGGTGCCGGCGTCGTCTAACGCGAAGATCTGGGTGGCGCGTCCGTTGCGTATCTCTTCCGACACCGTCTTGCCCAAGGCGCCGGCGATGCGCTCGGCGCGGAACTGGAAGGTGTAGCTGGCCACGGCGACGCTCTCGCCCAGCATGGTGACCTCGATCGGCCCCAGTTGTACGCGGATGCTGGCTTGGGGATGGAAGTACTCGCGCTGACGGCGTGCGGCGGCCAGGCGTCCCGGCTCAGAGCGCAGCGACGCCGAGCCGAACACCGTGGACTCGGGTCCGTAGAACTGCGTCAATAGTGCCGCCGACTTCGAGGTGAACGCGTTCCAGAAACGTTCCACCTCCGCCTGCACTTGCGTGACCGTCAATCGCTCCATGGTGTTGGTGGACACGTCCGCCAAGCTACAACAGGAACACGGCGGGCGCTATCAACTAGGTTGGTACGTCTGAAGGAAGCATTCAGCACTCAGCAGTCAGCGGAAAGCGCTCCTACATTCCCGCCGCCCCCAGCATGATGATGGGCATGGTGGGTGTGGCTGAACCCTGTTCTGGCTCCAGCGTGATGGCGAATGCCTTGGCCTCGACTCCTGGGGGCAGTGGAGGCCCGGCCATCAGCGCGCTGCCGCGTGCATCGGGCTTGAACACTCCGGCCGGAATCGGGGGCTGGCCGCTGGCCGGCACCAGCCACAACTCATAAGCCTTGCCCGGCGGCACGGGCGCGAAGTTGCTGGCCACGAATACCAGCGTGCCCTGCGATTGCAGATAAATCGCCTTGCCTTGGGGTTGCGCCTTCGACCTAGTGTCAACCAGCGTGAACTGAGCCGCGTCCGGCGCCGTCAGGACATCGGCGATGCGCCGCGCTTCCGCCAGCTCGGTGCGCCGCTGTTCCAGCTCGACGCGCTGCTCCTCCAGATGAATCCTCGCGTACCTAAGTTTCCGCCGAACCTGCACGTTGTCCCGCCACAGCAGGATGCCGAACAACACCATGACGATCGTGGCGAACACCGGGGCCAGCGTCCACCAGGGGCGCTTCAGTCGCACCAGGTGCGAGCGCGGTTCCTGCGCGATGGCCGCCAGCAGTCGCTGGCGGGCCCGCTCCGGAGGCGCGGGACCAGAGGCGGTCAGGGCCAGAAGCGCCGCGTCGCCACGCAGCCGCTCCAGTTCCTGGCGGCAGGCGGAGCACTCGGCCACATGGCGCTCCAGCGCCGCGCGCTCCTCGCCCTCCAGCGCCCCGAGCGCATAGAGAGCCAGGTCGTCGGCGAATTGTTCGTGCGTCGTCATGCGGCCAGAGCCTTTCGCAGCGCCACGAGCGCCGTGCGAATGCGTGTTTTCACCGTGCCCAGCGGCTCGCCCAACTGGGCGGCGATTTCGGTGTGCGTCAGCCCGTCGAAGAAAGCCATCTCCAGCGCCCGGCGTTGTTCGGCGGGCAGGCCCCCCAGCACTCCGCGGACCTTCTCCATCGCCCGGTTGCGCTCGGTGGCATCGTCCAGGTCGGCCTCGACGGAGAGCACGACATCGCTCAGATCATCTTGCGGGCGCCGCTTGCGGTGCTGGTCGATAGCCTTGTGGCGCGCAATCACCGCCAGCCACGCTGTCATCGTACCCCGGCTGGCGTCGAACATCCCCGGATTGCGCCACAGTTGCATGAAGACGTCCTGCAACACGTCCTCGGCCGCGGCCGTATCCCCCAACACTCGCAGCGCCACCGCGTACACGACCCGCGAGTAGCGGTCGTACAGTTCCGCCATGGCGGATTGGTCGCCACTGCTGCGCACCCGGGCGACGAGCGCCGCATCCGTCAGGTCTGGTTGTGCCTTCGCACCCGGCACGCCGGTGTCTGCTGCTTCTCCTGGAGTACGGCCCAGCCACGGCCCCGGTTTTCTCGGGCAACCGCAATCCGGCGCCCGGCGTCTCACGTACCGTGAAAGACAGCCGGGTGGGCCGCCGGCCGAACCGCGGCCTACCTTAGCAGCAATCGTTTCCTGTCACAACCAAACTTCGGGCTCCGGAATCGCGGTACAATCTTGGGCCTCGAAGTTGCCATCCCAAGGAGAGCGTGCGATGAAGAAGCTGATTGCTCTAGTGAGCGTAGTGGTGTTGTTTGCCGGCATGACCCTGGCGGGCGATGCCAAGAAGGGGGAATGGACCGGCACGGTGAGCGACTCCATGTGCGGCGCCAAGGAAGGCCATTCCGCCGAGTGCGCCAAAAAGTGCATTTCCAATGGATCGAAGATGGTGCTCGTCAACGACTCCGACAAGAAGCTGCTGGAGATCGCCAACCCCGACAAGCTGGCCGGCCATGAAGGCCACAAGGTGAAAGTCACGGGCTCGGTGGAGGACGACAAGCTCACCGTAGACACCGTGGCCATGATGTAAAGCGCCCCGCAATCATTGCTTCTTTGTGGAGCGTCGAAGGCCGCAGGCTTCGGGGCGGAGCCTGCGGCTCTTGCTGTTTTGAATCCGTCGCTACGCTGCCTGATCGCTTCACATATCGCCCGGAGCCAACATTGGTTGTGAGGAGAGTGGCATGAACGCTGTCCCGCGCCAGCTGCTCAGCTTGCTTGCGCTTTCCCTGCTGGCGTTGAGCGCCACAAGTTCCGCCCAGAACCAGCCTCCGCGCACCATCCAGGACCGCTTCGCGAAGGTCAACGGCATACGGATCCACTACCTGTTCGCCGGCAAGGGCGAGCCTGTGATCCTTCTGCACGGCTACGCCCAAACCAGCCGCATGTGGCGGCCGCTGATGGCGGAACTGGCCAAAACGCATACCGTGATTGCCCCGGATCTGCGCGGCTTCGGCCAGTCTTCCAAGCCGGAGAGCGGCTACAACAAGAAGACCATGGCGCAGGACGTCCATGCCTTGGCTGCCTCCCTGGGCTACAACCACGTCCAGCTGGTTGGCCACGATATCGGACTGATGGTCGCCTACGCCTATGCGGCGCAGTATCCCGCCGAGGTCCGGCGGATCGCATTGCTCGATGCCTTCCTTCCCGGTGTTGGCGATTGGAAGAGCGTATGGCTGTTGCGCGACCTGTGGCACTTCCATTTTTATGGGAAGACGCCCCTCAGGCTGGTCGCGGGCCGCGAGCGCATCTATCTCGAACATTTCTGGGATGACTTTGCCGCCGATCCCAAACATTCCGTGCCCGAGGCGGATCGCCGCTTCTACGCCGCAGCCTATGCGCAACCCGGCGCCATGCGGGCGGGGTTTGAGGTGTTTCATGCTTTTTCGCAGGATGCGGAGGACTTCGCCCGCTTCGCGCATACTAGGCTCACCATGCCCATGCTGGTGCTGACCGGCGAAAAGGCGTCCGGAGAATTCCTTATCCAGCAAGGCCGCCTGGTCGCTGTGAACGTCGAGGGCGTCGTGGTCAATGGATCGGGCCACTGGCTCATGGAAGAGGCCCCCGATCAGGTCATTCCCAAACTGCTCTCTTTTCTCAAAGACTGATCCGGTTGGAGAAGGTCCTATCGCGCAGGGCGTTGCAGCACTAAAGAGAAAGGGAGGCCATCTATGAATCCGAATCTCGCTCTGGTTCTTGCCTTCGGCATCGGAGTGGTCGCCGGCCTGCGCGCCCTCACGGCTCCCGCGGCTGTCAGTTGGGCCGCCCGGCTGGGATGGCTGAACCTTGCCGGTTCTCCTCTTTCCTTCATGGGCTCGCCCATTGCTGTGGCGATCTTCTCTCTGGCCGCGGTCGGTGAACTTGTGAACGACCTGCTCCCCAAGACTCCGAAGCGCACTGCACCCGCGCCCTTGATTGCGCGCATCGTGATGGGAGCACTGGCGGGCGCATGCCTTTGCGTGTCAGGCGGGCAGCCCCTGCTGCAGGGGGCGGCTCTGGGAGGCATCGGCGGAGTCTTCGGCGCCTTCGCCGGATACCAGGCCCGCACCCGCCTGGTGAGCGCCCTCAAGGTGAAGGACGCATTCATTGCCGTTCTGGAGGACTTGGTGGCCATGGGTCTGGCATACTTCTTCGTCCTCGCGCGATAAGCACTCCTGACCTCCCGGCTATGGGGCTGGCCTTCATCGGCGGAGTCGTACTCAATGCCGTAGTGCTCTGGGACGCGTTCGAAACCGTCATTCTTCCTCGCCGCGTCTCCCGCCGTTTCCGGTTGACCCGGCTCTTCTATCGGACCTCCTGGCACATCTGGTTTGCACTCGCCGCACTCGCTCCCAGGCGCCGCCGCGAAACGCTGCTGAGTTTCTTCGGCCCGCTCTCCCTGCTGGTCCTGTTCGCGCTCTGGGCCGTCGGGTTGATTCTCGGATTCGGCCTCGTGCAGTGGGCACTCAAGTCGTCGCTGAATCCCGGTTCGGAGACTTTTTCCACCTATCTCTACCTGAGCGGAAGCACCTTCTTCACCCTGGGATTCGGCGATGTCGTACCGCTCGACGCCACCGGCCGCACGTTGGCGGTGCTCGAATCCGGCACCGGCTTCGGTTTTCTCGCCTTGGTGCTCGGGTACCTGCCGGTGCTCTACGGAGCGTTCTCCCGCCGGGAGGTCAATATCTCCCTGCTCGATGCTCGCGCTGGCTCTCCTCCCACCGCCGCCGAATTGCTCCGCCGTCACCGTGAAGACCATGAAGAGGAGGAACTGCGCCGGCTCCTGCACGAGTGGGAGCGCTGGTCTGCCGAGCTGATGGAGAGTCATCTCTCCTACCCCGTGCTGGCCTACTTCCGCTCGCAGCACGACAATCAGAGCTGGCTCGCCGCTTTGACAGCCATCCTCGACGCCAGCGCGCTGGTGATGGTGTGGGAAACCGGGTCGCTGGAGCGGCAGGCACGGCTCACCTTCGCCATGGCCCGGCACGCGGTGGTGGACCTGGCACAGGTCTTCGCTACTGCGCCGCAACAGCTTTCCAGTTCCCGCCTGACGCAGGAAGATTGGGAGCGCTTGCGTCAGCTCCTGGGGTGGACCGAGGAAGCCGCCGGGCGTCGCCGGCCCACCCTTGATGACCTGGCTCGCCTGCACGCCATGTACGAACCCTATGTCACCGCTTTGGCTGGATACCTCCGGTTGTCACTTCCTCCCTGGGCGCCTCCCCCAGCCAAAAAAGACAACTGGCAGACCAGCGCCTGGGAGCGCTCCGCGCCTTCGCCCCGCAGTTGCGCCCCGCCGGACGACGACGAGCACGCCTAACTCCTTCATTCTTAGTCGAGCACTCCGTCCCTGCTGATGTGGCGGGTCCTACGATGGTCAAAGCCCCAGGTCAGGGACCCTCTGCCCCTTGAGAATCCCGCTTGCTATTTCATCCGTTGGTGAATCCATGCCGTTAGCAGATCTGGGAATCCCGGAGCCATGCGCCACCATTCGAAGGGCTGCCCGGGCTCTGGCTCGACGTTGAAGGCGTGGGAGGCTCGTGGAAGAATGAGTATCGTGTAGTCTCGATTCTTTGCCTTGTTCAGCGCCCGATCTATGTTGGTGACGCTTTGTGCGACCGGAACCAGGCGATCCCGCTCTCCATAGATCACTAGCGCCGGAACATTGACCTTCTCCCAATAATCCGCCGCATTGTAGTCCGCGATGCGCCGGTAATACGCCCAGAACCAGCTATCTCGCGACGGTACATGGAGCATGGGATACCACCTCTCATTGCGAGCCTTTTCAGTGGAAGTATCGAACTGCTCCCAGCCTTGGCCGGTTCGCAGGACCTGGACAAACAGCCTGATAAAGACCGCTGCTTCGTCCAGTTCGGCGCCGGAGATGCCCTGGGCGCGCACTTGGTTGGTGATGCTGTTTACCTCCGCCTCATACAAAGGGACGGCGCTACCCGCGCCGCTGATTACGAACGCCACCTCCTTCGAGCGGGACGAAACCAGGGGCGCGATCATTCCTCCCTGACTGTGCCCGTAAAGCCCGATCTCCTGAGGGTTGATTTCCTTCCGTTGCAGGAGGAAGCGGATGCCGGCGATTGCGTCTCCGGCGAGATCGTCAAAGTCGGATTGCTTCCAATTGCCCATCGACTTGCCGACACCTCGCTTATCGTAGATAAGAGACGCAATGCCATAGCCCGCGAAGTGTTCAGCAAGAAAGCGTGATGCGAAGCGGCCCTCAGGGCCGGAGCCATGTAGAAAAACAACCGCCGGATGTGGCTCTTGGGTGAGCGGAAGCAGAAGGGTGCCGGAGAGCGTGACATCTCCGTTTTGGAAGCTGATTTCCTCCTGCTGGAAACTTGCCGCCTTGGCTTCAACGCGCCGTAAAGAGAATGTGCCGGTTGCAGTACCTTCCTGAAACTGTCCAGCCATAGCATCCGACGTCAACGCGCCGTCAAAGACGATGGTCGTAGCGTCACCAACCAACTCAAAGTGAACCTTCGGCGCAGCATAACGCACGTTTCGCAACGGTATCCCCATCGCACGCTGGGTCGGAGAGTTGAAGCTAGCCTTGAGTTCCGAACCTGCGCCCAGGAAGTCAAAGCTGACCGCTAGCTCCGCGCCTTCTCGAACCAGCGCACCCTCCCAATGCCCTTCAATCGGGTCCACGGCGGCCCAGGAGGGTATCACCAGGAGACAAAGCAGAAAGGCGCTCAGGCCGGCACTCTTCGCCTTTTTCATCATCCGCACCTCAGTGCCTCTAGTGTAGAGGACTTCCGCGGCGGTTCCTGGCTGCCGCTCCATTTGCCCGACCGTTTGAGTTTTCCCTCTCCTTCCGGTATGGTTGTCTCCTTCTCCGGAAGGCCTCCCTGATGCCTGTGGATTACGAGCGCAGCCGGCTGCTGTTCAGGCGCCTCAGCCGCCTTGTGGGCCGTGCCAGCAAGAAGCCCCAAGTGGAGACGGTGCACCAGATCCGCACCACTGCCAGACGCCTGGAAGCGCTGCTTGAGGCCCATGCCGATCACGCCGGGTCCGCCCAGCCGAAGCTGGCCAAGCGACTTCGCCGGTTGCGCCGCCGCGCCGGCCGGGTCCGCGACACGGACGTGCAGATGGCTGCGCTGCGCACGGTGAAGATCGGTCGTGACGCCGCTCGCAAGACCCAGCTCATGGACCACTTGGCTGCCGAGCGCGCCCGCCGCGAGCGCAAGCTCATCGGCGCGCTCGACGACGACTCCTTGCGCAAGCTGCGCCGCCAGTTGCGGCGGGCGCAGTACGTAGTGGCGCCGCCAGAGGATCCCGCGGTTGCATCCGATCCGCCGGCCCGCGCGAGCCGCCGCGCTGCGCTGGAGCCGCTCCCTATGGCCTTGCGCGCCTTTGCCCGCCTGGTGCGCGAGACCGGCCCGCTCACCGAGGCCAATCTGCACGAGTTTCGCACCCGCGGCAAACGCGTCCGTTATCTGGCAGAGATGGCCGGCGACGACCCCCAGGCCAAGCGCATGGTGAAGGAACTCAAGCGCATGCAGGACGCCATCGGCGAGTGGCATGACTGGCTCGTTCTCACGCAGAAGGCCGAGGAGTTGTTCGCCGACGGCGGCGAATCACCCCTGCTCTCCGCCCTGCGCAATCTCACGCGCGCCCGCTTCATGCGCGCCCTGCGCTCCGCCTCCGATATCAAGCGCAACCTGCTGGAAATGCATAAAGCGCTGGGTGGACGCGGCGGCCCGGGCGAGCCCATCTCTCCTGAGCAACCCAAGCCCAGCCGCAGCGAGCAGCCACCAGCCTCGATTCTTTCCTCTGAAGCCAGCGCGTAGCGAGGCCGTTTTGTGATCGGGGATTCTTGAATTGCCAAGTCATCAAATTCCCCAATCTCGTGCTCCTAAATGGGATGCTGTCCACATCGCGCCGCGCTACGCTATGGAGAACTGATCGACGACCCATCGCCATGTCCCGTCGTCTTGTCGGCGGGCAATCTCTGCGGTTACGCTGCCATCCGGTAGGCGAGTTGATGTGAGTGCCAAATCTCCACTCATAACGGCCGGGCGTTGATCTCCGAAATCAAATTTCCGACCCATCGCCACGAGCCCGGCGTAATACGCTCGAATTGCCTCCCTGCCTGTAATCAACCGACCGTCACCGTAGTCAACAACTGCATGAGCCTCGTAGAGGTCCGCCATCCCGTCGACGTCTCCCGCTCTCTCTCGGGAAACCAACAGCCGCTCCAAATCCTGCGGGTCCCGCGCTGGCTCACGACTTGCTTCATTGCCCATGGCTCCACCCCCAACGGCATTCTAATCAAACTGAGACAATACGATGGTAACCTGCTGACACAAAACAACTTATATTACTCCTGGGCGCTCTTGTTCCGCTCCCTGCGCTCAGGCATACTAGAGACGTTCCCCCCGCCTTTTGTATGACCCGGGCATCTCTGGAAAGTTCAGCGTTTTACCTCAACCGCGAGTCCTCCTGGCTGGCGTTCAACCGGCGTGTGCTGGAGGAAGCCGAAGACGCTCGCAACCCGCTGCTCGAGCGGCTGAAGTTCCTGGCCATCACCGCCAGCAACCTGGACGAGTTCGTCGAAGTGCGCCTGGCCTCCCTGCTGCAGCGCATTGAAGACGGCCATGGTGAAGCGGGCCCCGATGGCACGCCGCCGTTCGAAGAACGGGACCTGCTTGCCCGCCAGACCCACGAATTTGTAGATGCCCAGTATCGTTGCTGGAATCACCAGTTGCGATCCGCGCTGGCGGAGCAGGGCATCCGCGTCCTCGGACTCGACCAGCTCGATAGCGATCAGCTGGCCTTCGTCACCGAGTACTGCGAGCGCGAACTCGACCCCCTGCTCACGCCTATCACTGTGGATCCGGCGCATCCGTTCCCGCGCGTCATCAACAAGGCGCTCTGTCTGGCGTTCCTGCTCAAGCGTCGCCGCCGCGCCGCCGCAGCCTACATGGGCGTAGTCACCGTGCCGCGCGTGCTGCCGCGCCTGGTGCGGCTGCCCTCCAGCGGTTCCTCGGACGACTACATTTTCCTGGCCGATCTGGTCGCTTTTCACGCCGCTGACATGTACCGCGGCTACGATATTGTCTCCGCCGCCGCCTTCCGCGTTACCCGCAACTCCAACCTCTACCTGCAGGAAGAAGAAGCGCGCAGCCTGCTCGATACCGTGCGCACCGAGCTGCACAACCGGCGCAAGGGGGATGCCGTACGCCTGGAGATCGAATCCGAGGCCGACCCGCAGATCGTCGAGCGCCTGCGCACTACTTTCGACCTGGAGAACTGGCAGGTCTATCCCGTCGACGGCCCCCTGAACCTCTCCCGGCTGATGGCCATCTATGACGAGATTCAGCGGCCGGAGCTGAAATTCCGTCCCTTCACGCCACGCGAGCTCCGGTTGACCGCCAAGTCCCGCGACCTGTTTGAGGAACTGCGCCGCCACGACGTCCTGCTGCACCACCCTTTCGATTCCTACGACGCCGTGGTTCGTTTCATCCAGGCAGCGGCCGAAGATCCGCGCGTCCTCTCCATCAAGCAGACTCTCTACCGCATCAGCGAGGATTCACCCGTCGTGCAGGCGCTGATGGAAGCCGCGCAGGAAAAGGAAGTCACCGTAGTCGTGGAGCTCAAGGCGCGCTTCGACGAAGCCTCCAACATCCGCTGGGCGCGCAGCCTCGAGGATGCCGGGGTGCAAGTCTTTCACGGCTTGGTGGGCCTGAAGACCCATTGCAAGCTGGCCCTGCTGGTCCGTCGCGATCCGGATGGCGAGACCCGCCGCTACGCCCATCTCGGCACCGGCAACTACAACCAGGTGACCGCGCGCTTCTATACCGATATGAGCCTGTTCACGGCGCAGGAAGAGGTCACCACGGCGGTGCACGGAGTGTTCAACTTCCTGACGGCCTATGCCGAGCGTTCCGAGTACGAGCCGCTGCACGTCGCTCCGCTCGACCTGGCCGAAAAGTCCCTGGGGCTGATAGCCCGCGAAGCCGAGCACGCCCGCGCCGGCCGTCCCGCGCGCATCATCGCCAAGATGAACGCGCTGCTCGACAAGAACATCATCCAGGCTCTCTACCGCGCCTCGCAGGCCGGAGTGGAGATCGATCTGATCGTGCGCGGCATGTGTGCCCTGCGTCCCGGCGTGCGGGGAGTCAGCGACCATATCCGCGTCCGCTCCGTCGTGGGCCGCTTCCTTGAGCACAGCCGGATCTTCTATTTCGCCAATGGCGGCGAGGAGGAGGTTTATCTCAGTAGCGCCGACTGGATGCCCCGCAACCTGTACGAGCGCGTCGAGGTCACTTTCCCGCTGCACGATGCCCTGCTCCGCCAGCGCGTCAAGCAGGAAATCCTGGAAGCCTACCTGGCGGACACGCTCAAGTCCCGCTTGCTGCGTCCCGACGGCAGCTACGTACGTCCGCCCCAACCCGTTCGCGGCGGCTTGAGCGCGCAAGAGTTCCTCATCGGCGTGGCCGAAGGCCGCATGGAACTGGAGAAACTTCCGCGCCCCGCACGCCGGCGCAGCCGCGTCCGCAAAAGCTGACAGTGCTGACGGTGCCCCATGTCTTCGCCCGTGCCTTCGGCGCAGAGGTGGGGTCGCCGCGCGTCTGGCTTATCGCTTGTCGCACGGTCATCGTTTACCATCTGTTCATCTTGCTGTAACCTTCTCCTGCTTAAATAGGCCTCAGAATGATCGTCTACTTCGTGCGTCACGCCAGCGCTGGCCAGCGCAAGAACGATCCCGTCAAGGATGAGAAGCGCGCTCTGGACGACTCGGGCGTCGAGCAGTGCAGCTTGGTGGGCCGCTCTTTGGCCGCCATGGACGCGCACGTGGACGCCGTGGTTTCCAGCCCGCTGAAGCGGGCCTCGCAGACGGCCTCCCTGGTGGCCAATGAACTGGGACACGAAGGCCGGCTCATCCTCGACGACGCCCTCCGCCCCGAGGCCACCTTCGCCCAGTTCCGCGAGCTGCTGGGCCGCCACGAACGCGCCGAGGCCATCATGGTCGTCGGCCACAACCCGAATCTGAGCGAGTTCCTGGGACGCCTCCTGGGCGGCGCTTCCGCCGAATCTGCCTTCGATTTGAAGAAGGGTGCGGTCGCCAAGGTCGAAGCGGACCGTCGCGGCGCCCTGCTCCACTGGGTGCTCACACCCAAGCTGGCGCGCGCGGTTCAGGAAAGCCTGGCTTCGGCTTCCCGCCCCAAGAAGAAGACGAAATAGGTGGATTTGGCCTCAGTCTGCGCCCCGGTGTTTGGGTGCCCGGGTGACAGCAAGCCTACAAAAGCTTCGCTTCCAGTTCCCGCCCGAAGACCTCGCGAAAGTATCCGCGCTCTTTCCCCAGCGCCCATAACTCAAGGTCGGCGCCGGTGCGCCGCCGCGCCTTCAGCCGCAGCGACACGCGCCCATTCTTCACCTGGGCGGCCAGGCTGGTGACCGCGTCGCGGCGTCCCTGATTGAGCGCCGCGGCCAGGCGCATGAGGCAGACCGCCTTGGGCAGACGCACGCGGTCCGCCGGGCCCAGCACTTTCACGATGCGGTCCCCGGACGCCGGCTTCGACTTGCCCAGGTAGCGTGCAATCGCCGCGATGATCCGTCGTTGTCCCGGCGTGAACCCGAAAATCTCTGAGTGCGCGATGATGTAGTAGCTGTGGCGCCAACGCCCGGCGCGGTTCATGAAGTTGCCCACTTCGTGCAGCATGGCAGCCGCCGAAAGCCATTCTTCGTACTCGGGGGGCAGGCGGTGCACCTGTCGCAGAAAACGGAACAACTCCATGGCCAGCTCGCGCACCTTGCGGGCGTGCGGCATGTCCACCTGGTAGTGCTCGCCCGCGCGCAGCAGCGCGTCCCGGCGATCGCTCTCGATCTGCTGGCGCGAGCGGCTGCGCCGGTCGTAGTTGGCCGCCATTTCCGCCAGCACTCCGTCGCGCAGCCCCAGCGGCGAGTAGCGGAACGAGCGCAACTCGCAGCGCTGCATGACTTCGGCGAAGACGGTCGCTCCCGCCACAATGATCTCCGCCCGCCGCGGCCCGATACCCTGCAGATGCATGCGCTCATCCAGGCTCATCTTGGCCAGCTTCTTGGCCAGCTTGGCCGCTGCCGCGCGGGAAACCACCACCCGCCGCTCTTTTCTCCTTCCGCGGCCTTCGCCCTCGCGCTTGCGCGAAGCGATGTAGCCCGCGATCGCCGCCGCCGTCCCCGAGGTCGCGATCACCTGCCGCGGCCGCGAAGCCGCTACCCCTTGTGCGTTGCGCGCCACTTCTTCAGCGATGAACTCTCGCAGGCGCTCCATTTCGTACTTCTTCGGCGGATCGTGTTCCAGGAACTCGCGCGTCAGCCGCACCGCGCCCAGCGGCAGGCTCACCGTCTCGCGGATATGCCCGCGCGCGGAAACCGTCAGCTCGCAACTTCCTCCACCCAGGTCGACGAGCAGAACCGGCGCTTCCGGGAGCCGCAGGCTGGCCAGGATGCCCAGGTGGATCAGGCGCGCCTCATCCAGGCCGGAGATGATGTCCACGCGCCAGCCGGTGGTCGAGTGCACCCAATCGCTGAAGGCCTGGGCGTTGCGCGCGTCGCGCAGGGCGCTGGTGGCCACTACTCGCACCGCATCCGCGCCGTGCTTCTGCACCGCGCGATGGAAACGCTCCAGCACCTTCACCGTCTGCGACATGGCTTGCGGCGCCAGCAGGCCGGCGGCGAACACCGATTCACCCAGCCGCGTGACCTCGCGGTCTTCGTGCAGCGGTTGCAGCCGCCGCCGCGCCAGGCGCGCGATCTTCAGCCGCACTGAGTTCGAGCCGATATCGACCGCCGCAAAAACCGGCATGGCCGACAGTGTGAAGGAAAAAGGAAAAAGGAAGAAGGAAAAAGAAGCGCGGGCGGCATCAGAACCGGAAGTTCCAACCTCGGGTTCCAGACCTGACACCTGGGAGGTGAAGGCTACGACGCGCTGCTTTCCGTGTCCTCGAGGCCCGGCACGATGGTGAAGAATTGTTCCACGTTGGTCATGCGCAGCGTGCTGAGCACGCGGTCGGTCACTCCCGCCAGCACCAACTGGCGCCCGTCCTTTTGGCGTGACACCTGGGCGCCGATCAGCGCGCCCAGTCCAGCCGAATCGATGTACGGGACGCCGCTGAATTCGATGATCAGCAAAACCGACGAATCGGCGCGGACCTCTCTCTGAAAGCCGAAGAGGTTGTTGAGCGTCAGCGGGCCAGTGAGGCGCAGCACACCCCGGCCCAGCCGATCGCGCGAGTATTCCATGCGAATGGAGTCCGAACGCATCCGCGGGATTCTAACGGAGCGCGCCCCTTCCCGTGTTAAAAAAGTGTGAATTCAGGGGTTACACCGCTCTGCGCTTCTGCCAGCTGCTTCTCCCTCCTGTGCCTTGAACCAACGCGGCTTCGGCTATAATGCCCGCCATGCCCGGGCCCACGGTCGTCGAGATCCCGTGCGAGGAAGTGTGGCGCCAGATCTCGAACTATGTCGAAAACGATCTTGACGCCGCCCTGCGTCTCCGCATGGAAGCCCACTTCAAGGCCTGCAAGCGCTGCAGCGCCGTGCTCGATGGCGCCCGCAACCTGGTGCAGTTGGTCGGCGACGGTAAGTCCTTTGACTTGCCCGCCGGGTTCTCCGACCGTCTCCGCGGCCGCCTGCAGGAGCATGCGGCTTCCGCCTCGTCCGAGGTTGTCCCCGCGCCGCAAGATATCCCCATCGGTATTACTGGCGACCGCGTTCCACTCGGCTCTCACCTCATCTATTTCTGGGAAAACGACCAGGACTTCGACCGTGGCGTGCGCTTCTTTCAACCCGGCCTCGGCCGCGGCGAGCACTGCATCGCCTTCGGCCATGACGAGGCGCTGGAAAAAGTGCTCAAGGCGCTGAGGGCTCAGGGTTACGATCCCGACCAGCTCATCCAGAACCGCGAACTCACCGTCCTGCGCCGCCAGGCCGCGGCTGAGATGACGCTCTCCGATATAGGCGACGTCCTGCATGCGGCTATGCACGCCGGCTCCAAGGCCGTCCGCTTCCTCGGCAACCTCGGCCTGGGACGCGATCCGCTGCCCGCGGGTGAAAACGACGTCCTCGAGCTGGAGAACCGCGTGGACGCCCTCATCACCGGTTTCCCCTGCGTCGTGGTCTGCATGTACGACGTGCGTACTCTGCCCGGCCGCATGATCCTCAAGGGCGGTTTGGAGCAGCACCGCCTGGCCGTCTGCGCCGAAGGCGTGCACGAAAACCCCTACTACGCTCCCCAGCCGTACTCCGCCGGCTCGCGCCACATCCACTAGGCCGATCGGCCAACCGAGCTCACAGCGCTCGACCCACGTCTTGGATTCTCGCCGCTGGGAATCTTGTCGTTCCAAATCATCGATGACTGTTCACATTCGGGAAAATAGTTCCACTTCGGAACAAAAACGTTGTACAAAGGGGGTCCACGGCTCGATTCGCAGAGGATCGGCCTCATGCTGGACCGCAATCAGCTCAAGGCGCAAGGAGTCCGCTATGCGCGCTCCCTCCAGGTCTTGTTCAAGACCATTGCTGTGTTCTCTGCCGACCATCCCGGAACGGCTCAGCCCTTCCAGCAAAGCTTCGACCTGCTGAACGCGTTGCTCAAGCAGACTGGCCAGTTCACCATCGGCTTTGTGGAACAGCGCGTCATGCTCAACAACATCCTCACCACCGAGAAGACCCTCAGCGGGCTGGAGAATGAATTTCTCAAGCGCGGCATCGGCGCGGTCACTTTCCAGGCCGGCATGACCTTGGCTGCCTACAAACGTGGAGTCGGCCTGCTCGCGCGCTCTCCCAAGCTGATTGAAGAAGCCGGCGGATTGGCCGCCTACCTGGAAAACCAGCCGCTGGAGTTCATGCGCGTGTTTCCCGCCAGCAAGAGCCAGACGCGCACGGAGAGCGGTGACACCATCTTGGACATGGATTCCGAGTCCTATCTTTTGGCTAAGACCCTTTCGGAAAGCCGCTCCACGGCCACCTCGGCGATCGAGAGCTTCGAGGCTCTCCTGCGTTCCTCTGCTGCCCCTTCGGCTGCGGGCGGTGGCGGAGACGCGGCAGCCGGGAGTGGCGGAGGCGGCGGGGCGCCGGCAAGCCCGGGGAGCGGTTCCGGCGCGGGTCCGGCCTGGACGGGTATCGGTGGCGCGCCGCCCGGCGGCGCCGGGCCAGCCGGTTCCGGCCCGGGGGGGCCAGGCGGCTCCGGCGGGGACGGTCCCGCCGGCGGTGGTGGAGGCGTCGCTACCACGCCGGCTCCCGGCCGCTCCGGCGGTCCGCGTGGAATTCAGGAAATGGTGGAGGGTTACTTCCAGGGTCAGCTGCTCGATCCTTCCGGTGCCCCGGAGCGTTCTTATGTGGAGTTGGCGCGCGTCCTCAAGGACATGAAGCCCGACATGGCCCTGGCCGGTTTCCCTCCCCAGCGCCGCGAAGAGCTGCGCAGCCTCCCTCCCGATCAAATGGCAGCGGAGATCATCGAAGATTCCGCCGTGAAGTGGGCCACCGAGCGTCTGCGCGAGGCGCCCACGGGTCAGGACGCCGTGATCGTGGAGGAAGAGGTCATCCGTGTCCTGCTGCGCAGCCTGCAGGCTACCAAGATGGCCGACCGCCTGGCCCGCAAGCTGGCGCAGTTCTGTCAGGACGTGGCCATGCCGCAGGGCAGGGTCGAGCGCATTCAGGAAGAGCTGCGCTGGGTCACCGTGCCCGAAAAGCAGAAGGCGGCGGAACTCCTCAAGCTCACCCGCTTTGACCGGGGAGCCTTTCGCCACCTGCTCGACCTCATTCAAGATCTCGTGAAGCAGCAGAACTTCGACACTGCCACCCAGCTCGGTCTCCACTACCTCAAGCTCTTCGAGCGCCAGCCGGAACTGGAAGAACTGGCGCGATTTCCCGAGTTGTTCAAGGTGCTGACCAACGTGCGCTCCACCTTCTGGCCGGAGGCCACCACCCGGTTGTGCGCGGCGCTCGACCGGCCCAACTGGCCCGAATTCCAACATCGCCAGGTCATCAACGCCCTCGTCACGCTGTGCAAGAACCTGGCCGTGTATGAGGACTTCGATCTCATCCAGAAGATAGGCGCAGCTCTGGAGAACCAGGCCACGGCCAGGCCCGAACCCCACGCGCGCTGCTGCGGCGCGACCTTGGAAAAACTGCTGACACCCAGCGCCGTGCAGCGCTTGATCGAGATTTACCAGGGAAAGCGCGACGACCCGGCGGTGGCCCGCATGGTGAGCACGTTGTTGTGCTGGAGCGGCGGACCGGCCATCACCCGCGTCTTCCAGCAGCTCGCGGAAGAACCCGTGGCGTCGAACCGGCTTGCCCTGCTTCGCTTGATTCCCCGCCTGGGTGAGGCGGCCCTGGAGCCGGCACGCCAGCAAGTGAAGGACCAGCGTTGGTTCGTGGTCCGCAATGCTTGCAAGCTCCTTTCCGAGTTGAAGGATCCCGACCTGCCGCGCCAGCTCGCTCCGGCACTGCGACACCGCGATGAACGGGTGCAGAAAGCGGCTCTCGCTGCCTTGCGACACAGCCATCTGCCAGAGCGCACCACCGTACTTGCCGAGGCTCTTCCCAATCTCCGTCCTCAGGGACGCGAGGAAGTGCTGCGGGAGCTCACCTTCCTCAGGGATCCCTCCGTTCTGCCAGCCCTCGAGCGGTTCCTGTTAGGCGAGGCTCGCGAAGACTCCACCGGTTTCGTCGAAGCCGTGCAGGCGGTGGTGGCCATCGGTACAGAACAGGCGGAAGCACTGCTCGGCCGGCTTTTGTCGGACGCTACTCTGCACCTGGGTTCTCGCCGAGCCGCGCTCAGCGCGCTGGGTCGCAGGTCGACAGGGAATAGCCGCCGATTGCTTGGCGAATTTGTGGCTCAAGCTGCAGGCGACCCTCTCCTGGACGAGGCCCGGAAGCTGCTTGCGAGTCCCGCGAACTGAAGCCGAGAGGTCTCGGCGGTTGCGAGAGCGCCCATGTTTCCCCTGCGCCTGCTCGACGCATCGTGGGGGGACTACATCCTGGCAGCGAGCCAACAAGGTGGCCGGTCACTATCGTTGGTTCGCGCGGAGCTTGCCGGCCTCGGCCCCGGCTGCCCTGCTACCTTCCGCCAGGGCTTTGTCCGCATAGGTCATCACCGTCAACAACTGCCGGGTGGCGCTGGCCAGGGTCTCGCTTCCCGCGATGCCCTGCTGCGGCCCGCCCATCCCCTGTTGGAACTTGGGATACGCCTCGCGAGCCGCTTTGAGTGCGGTACTGAGATTCTCTGCCTGTCCGGTGCGCTGATACACGTTCAGACCGTCGATCAGCAGAGCTCGTGCTGCGACCGCACTCTGCACCAGGGCAACAAAATCGTCGCTGCAGCCCAGGAAGGCGTTCACCTCCCCCGTGGTCAGCAGGGTGGGACCCACGGCCACCGCTCCGGCCGGCACGCCTTTCTTTTGCGTCAAAGAGAGCAGTTGTTCTTTGATCCATTCCACGCAGCGGGCCACGCTCATGGATGAAACCGTCGGCGGCTGGGTCGACGTTGGCTCTGTCCGGAGAGCGCGGGCGCTGGCCTGAATTGCGGGCCGGGCAACCGGGACTGCCGCGGCCACGGGAGCGCTGGACTGGCTTGGCGCGGGAGGGGGTGCGGCAGCAACCTTGGGAACCGGAGCGGGCGGAGACGGTGCCGCCACCGCGGGTGCCGCCTGCATTTTGGGACCATTCCCCACCGCAGCCGGCGCAGCGGCGACTCTGGCCGCCGCAGGGTCTGCCGTTGGCGCAGCCGCCAGATGCGCGAGTTGCGCCGATAGCTGCGCCACCATGCCGCGCAGCTCGGCCAGTTGTCCCGTGATCTCCTCCATGCTGCGTCGCAGATCAGCGTCCGCCGTTCGCTCTGCTTCGCCGGGGAAGTTGGACATGGCGCTGGCGGCCAGCGTTTTTTCAATGACGGAGCGCAGCCCCAGCAAGCGCTCGAACGAGCGATCCTCCGCGTAATCGGAGATCAGCGGCTTTTTCCAGTTCTGGCATATCCGCAGCAGATTGGCGATCGGTTCTTGCGCCGCCAGTTGCACGGACGTGCAGTCCAGCCACTCGATTCCGCGGCCTTCCAATTCGCGCAGCCCGTTCCGAATGGCTTCCAGTTCGGCGTTCAACAGGCGGAAGAAGGTGCGCCGCAGGACGTAGTTGAAGCGCGTGAAAGCCAGGAGCGCGCTCGGGTCAAAATACTTGTCTCCCGAGGAGTCCTTGACTTGCCGTCCGCGCTCGATCGCCCGATGCCCTTTCAAGTCGCGCAGAGACTTCCACCTCTGCATGGCCTGCGTCATCTCTTCCAGCGGCCGGAGCCAGTCCGGCGTTTGGGTGGGGCATTCCCCGAGGATCGGCTCCAGCACCTCGGCCACTTCTTCCATATCCACTTCGCGATCGTGAAAGCTGGGTGGCGCGCAAATCGCAAAATACTGCACCAGGAGGAAATCGATCTTGTCGCGGTCGGGGTCCGCCCTGCCTTCCTTGCCCAAATGCCGGTCAATGAGCGCCTGCACGGCGTTTTCCGAGGTGGCCATGCCGCTGCTCTGCAGGAATTGCCGCAGATGGTGCACCTCGATGCTGCGGTCCATCTCCGTCATCCACTCCCCTACTCGCTGGATGGCTTCCGGCTCCGCGCGCTCGTCGATCCCTTCCAGCTCCTTGTAGGGAGGGCTGCCCAGTTGGCAGTGTTCGGCCAGTCCGGCATAGATGGGATAGAGGCGCCGGGCTGCTCGCCATTGCGCCGTAAGGCTGCGTGCGTGGGTTCCCCTGGGCCTCATACCTCAAGTCCTCGGCGGGGATACATGGTTCAGCGCCGAACCTGCAGCCTCCAGTTCGACACCGCTTTCTTGCTGGCAGATGCTAAGTGGGGCCCTGGATGACTGCAGCCGCGCCAGCTGCGCGGCGGATCACGCGTGAGCGTGAGGATGAATGAACCTGAGCAGAAGCTATCCCCGCTTGGGTTGAATGTCAAGCGTGGGCTGGCCCAGAGGCCGCCGGAATCTCCGAAGGCAGCATCCTAGACCATGAGTACAATGGCGTTCAGGAGGACCTACTAGAAACTCAAAACGGGAAACCCATCAGCTGCTGATGCAGTTCACTCCACAAATCCGCAAGCGCATCCAGATCGCCCTGTTGCTGGCTATGGTCGTGGCCGGCGTGCGCCTGTTGCGCGTGCTCCAGCAGCGGTACGAGTCCACGGAAGCCTTGGAAAAGGCAGCTCAGAAGGCCGCCCCGGCGCCGCTGCCCGCCGACTACTACGTAGTGCCCAAGAAGCTGCATGCCTATGACCTGAAATCGGCCGAGCAACTTACCAAGCAGCCGGTGTGGGTACGCGAAGGCTACCGCTTCACGTTTTATCCCTGGGACGAGGCGCGAAAGCGTTCGGATTTCGACCATGCGGCCGGAACGCTGGGCCCCATCGAGCGGCTGGAGATCCGGCAGGTGGTGCTCGATCGTTCGCCCGGCTCGCCCGACCAGCACCAGGTGATGGCGGTGTTCGAGAAGGAAGGGAAGAGCTATGCCTTTCCCTTTGGCGCCGAGCGCAAGGGCGAATTCCAGATCTACGCCGACGAGATGCTCTACATTCAGGACCCGCGGGAGCTCTACCGTCATTGGCCCGCCGACACCTGGGCGGCCGTCGAGCGCCACCAAGTCCTGCCCGGCATGAACGAGTTCCAGGTGACCTTCGCCGTAGGCATGGGCAAGCCCGAAAGGGAGACGGAGCCAGGCGTCAAGCGGGTGACCTATCCGCGAGACGGGAAGCCGCTTTTTGTGGTGTATCGAGACGGGAAGGTGGAGAGCGTGACTGAAAAATGAAAAACGCTAGTGCCTAGAAGCTAGAAGCTAGGAGCTAGAGGCTGCCAGGGAAACACCAAAGGGAACGCATCATCCACGATCGTCAATCGACCACCGACAAGCAGCACTCCTCCGGGCCCGCCGCCTCGGCCGGTGGGTGGAAACTCTTTCTGGCCAGCTTTCTGGCGCTGTACTTCGAACTGCTGGTCATCCGCTATCTTTCCACCGACATTCGCATCTTCGCCTATGCCAAGAACCTGCCGCTGATTGCCAGCTTCCTGGGCATCGGGCTGGGAATGATCCTGGGGGCGCCGCCGCGCCGGTTGCTGCGCCTGTTCCCGCTGGTGGTGGTGACTCTGCTCGGCCTGATCCGTTTTGCCCAGGTTCTGGGACTGACGCGGGTCGGGCTTTGGACGGGCGACTATGTGATCTGGGGCGACAACATTTGGGAAGGTCTTTCGCCCTGGCTTCTGGCCGGACGATACCTGGTCATGGTGCTGGGCATCCTGGCTGTGGTCGTGGCGTTGTTCGTGGTGCTGGGTGGTCTGGTGGGCGAGCAGTTGCGTAACGCCCGTCCGCTGGCCGGTTATGGCAACAACCTGGCGGGCAGCCTGGCGGGAATCGCGGCGTTCACTCTGCTCTCCGTGTGGAGCCTGCCTCCGGTGGTTTGGGCTGCGGTGGGATGCCTGCTGCTGGTTCCCTTCCTGCGCCCTCGATCTCTGCTGTGGCTGACGGCGGGCCTGGCGCTGGTTTTCTTCCTGCCGGTCCCCGAGCCGCGAACCTACTGGTCCCCGTACTACCGCATCAGCCTGCAACCGCTGCCCACACCGCAGGGATGGAACGGGCCCTCCGGATATTCGCTGACCGTGAATCACGATTTTCACCAGCGCATCCTGGATCTCTCGCCGGAATTCATGACCCGTTTTCCGGACGCCGAGCCGCATCGCCGGGGTCTCTTCACCTATGACTTTCCCTACCGGCTGGCGCCCAATCCCGGGGAAGTGCTGGTGGTGGGCGCGGGCACCGGAAACGACGTGGCCGCGGCCCTGCGCCACGGCGCCACCCACGTCGACGCGGTGGAGATCGATCCGCAGATTCTGGCGCTCGGCCGCCGCCATCATCCCGAACATCCCTACGAAGATCCCCGCGTCACCACCTACGTGGATGACGCTCGCGCTTTCTTCAAAAAGGCGCCGCGGCGCTACGACACCATCGTCTTCGGCTACCTGGACTCGCATACTTTGTTCAGCGGCTTTTCCTCATTGCGGCTGGACAACTACGTCTACACCGTGGAGAGCCTGGAGGAAGCGCGACACCTGTTGCGTGAAGGCGGCAGCCTCTTTCTGTCTTTTGCGGGAGGCCGGTCCTTCGTGAGCGGGCGGCTGTACCAGGCGTTGACGCTCGCCTTCGGAGCGGCGCCGGCGGCGTACGACACCGGCTACGACCAGGGAGTGATCTTCGTGCAGGGAGCGGCTCGTCAGGTCCACCCGCCAGCGGGCGTGGAGGATGTGGGAGCAGGGCTGGCGCAGGAACCAGCCAGTCTGGTTCCTCGCGACCGCTGGCCCTTCCTCTACCTGTTGCGCCCTCGCATCCCCGGGTCGATCCTGGTGGTGTTGGTGCCTTTCCTCTGCGCCAGCTATCTCTTGCTGCGGAACACGGTCTCCCTGCCGCTGCGCGTTCATCGCCAATACCTGCATTTGCTGTTGCTGGGAGCCGGGTTTCTGCTGCTGGAAACCAAAGCCATCACCGAAGTCTCACTGCTCTTTGGATCCACCTGGGTGGTGAACGCCGTGGTCATCGCCGCCTTCCTGGGCATGGCCCTGCTGGCCAACGCGGTGGTGATGTTCCGCCCCGTCCCACGGATGCCGGCCTATGTGGTCTTGTTCCTGCTTCTGGGAGCAGGACTGGTGGTTCCCTACGGATGGCTCAGCGGAGCCGCCCTCCCCTGGAAGGTGGTGGGCAGCGGTGTGTTGGCCGGACTCCCGGTATTCTGTTCAGGTTTGATCTTTTCACGCAGTTTTCGCGACGTGACCGAGCCCCAGACCGGGCTAGGCGTCAACCTGTTCGGCGCCGTCGTCGGTGGGACCCTGGAGAATCTGGTGATGGTCGGCGGTACGCCGGTGCTGGGAATCCTGGCCGTGGCGCTCTACGCGCTCTCAGCCGCGGCGCTGCTGGCAGAAAAGTGAACCGTGCAGGAATGAAGACGACCGGAGACCTGGGATCGAACCGGCCCCTGGCCACTGGGTACTCTAGTTCACGTCCTTCCGGACTCTTTTCATCTTGGCCCAATGCCGTTATGCTACGCGCACCTTGGTAACGAAGGACTCCAAGTCGAAGAAAGCGGAAAAGCCGGGTGTCCGCATCGCGGTGGTGGAGACCGACCCGCTGCGCCTGGTGGGTTTTCACGCCCTTTTCGATTCGGAATCGGACCTGGAGATCGTGGGCGCGGCCTCGCTGGCAGAGATTACCGCGCGGCCGGACATCGATCTGGTGCTGTTGGGCAGCCGTGGCGGGCAGAACCTGTTCGACGTGATGGCGGGCGTGAAGGCGGCGCGGCCCGACCTGCGCATCATCGTGACCGGATCGGGTGCCGACGACGAAACCATCCTGAAGGCGGTGATGGCGGGCGCCAAAGGCTACGTGGACGAGGCCGCCAGCCCGCAGGAGTTCGTTACCGCCATCCGCATCGTTTGCCAGGGGTCGGTGTGGGCGCCGCGCCGCGTGCTTTCGATGTTCATCGAGCGTGTCACCTCCGCGCCCGGCCGCATCTTCCCGGCGGGACGGGTCACCTTCACCGACCGCGAAAAGGAAGTCCTGGAGCACCTGGTGGCCGGCCGGTCGAATAAAGAGATCGGGGCCGCCATGGGCATCGAAGAACGCACCGTCAAGGCCCACGTCGCCAAACTGATGCGCAAGGTGGGCGTGAAAAACCGCATTGAGCTTTCGGTGCACGCCATCACCCACTCACTGGTTCCAGCTCAGCAGTCATAGCGCCGGGTAACCTGGGTAACCCACCTCGGTCTACGTGGGTCGCTGGCCTTCGGTAATCTTGGCGGGTATCGGGCGTTGCCGCATACTCCCCGCACCTACCACAGAACCTGGGAGACAGGGGCTGGGATCGGCGATGAGGGTCACCGATCCCGGCCCCTAAACTTTTCCGCCGCAAATCAATTCCAGCCATGGCCAGCCGTGTCCCTATCCTATTGATAGGCATACGCTTAACAAAACTTTGCCTGTATCACGCTGATTCTTAAGGGAAACCGCCGGCCGCCAAGACCTGCAAACGCCCTGCGCACGGGGCGAAAAGGCCGCTCGCAACAGAAATTCTACCCATGTCATTTGTAATCAACAGACTAGCGAGGCACCCCGAAGTCGCTCAAGGGCCATCCCAGTACAGGTATCCCAGGAGGTCATTATCAATGACTTTTTCCCGACGCACTTATTTGATTCTGGCGATTCCTCTGGTGGCTGCACTGATCTGGGCGGGCACATCTCTGGCGGCCGCGCCCGACGCGCTGACGGTTCCTGCCGGCACGGCGCTGCATGTGCGGCTGGATCACAGCCTGGCCACCAACCAGGTGAGGTCCGGCGACATGTTCACGGCCACTGTTTCACAGCCAGTGGTGGTAGACGGCAATGCCGTGATTCCAGAGGGCGCACGCGCCCGCGGCCTGGTGACTTACGTCAAGCAGTCGGGCCGCCTGAAAGGCGTGGCCCAGATGCAGTTGGCGCTGGATGCGGTGCAGGTGGGCGACCAATGGTATGACGTCCGCACCAGCGGCATCTCGCGTGTGGGCGGCAACCACAAGAAGCGCAACATTCTGCTGATTGGCGGTGGTGGTGGCGGCGGAGCCCTCATTGGCGCACTGGCAGCCGGCGGCAAGGGGGCGCTCATCGGCGGACCCATCGGCGCCGGAGCCGGAATCGCGGTGGCGGCGCTAACCGGCAAGAAGGACTTTCGCCTGCCCGCCGAGACGCCGTTGCAGTTCCGGTTGATGGAACCCGTTTCCATGCCGCCGGTGAAGAGCTGAGACGCTCGTCATCCACGGCGCAGATTCATTCCTGATGTGCCATCTGCTTTGGCGGGCTTTCCCAGGCCCGCCAAAGCAGGCAGCTTTCATACCGATGGATTCGAAGATAGAAAGGAGCGCACTCATGTTACGAAAAACCCTGGTCACCCTGGTGACCTGCACTTGCCTGATTGTTCCTGCTTATTCGCAAGTCCAAACGCAACCGACGACGCCACGTTCCAGCAGTGATACGGTTCCGGTGTATCGCATCACCGTAGTGGGACGAACGACCAAAGCCATCAACTACCGCCATCGTGGCGGATCCACAACCATCGACTTTCGCGGCACGCCCCTGCTTCCGGAGGCGCGCGGCGAAGCCAAGGTGGAGAGCAAACAGGGCTATATCGAGATCGAAGTGGAGTTCGACGATCTGCAGCCGGCCACGCGGTTCGGCCCGGAGTACTTGACCTACGTGATGTGGGCCATCACGCCCGAAGGACGCGCCACCAACCTGGGTGAAGTGCTGCTCAACGGCACCAAGAGCAAGCTGAACGTGACCAGCGAGCTGCAGGCGTTCGGCCTGGTGGTGACCGCGGAGCCGCATTTTGCGGTGACGCAGCCCAGCGACGTGGTGATCCTGGAGAACGTGGTGCGGCGCGGAACCGAAGGCAAGATCGAGGAAATCGACGCGCGCTACGAGCTGCTGCAGCGCGGGCAGTACACCGTAAACGTCAGCCCGGACGAACTGCGTCCCATGGAGCTGGACAAGAAAACGCCGCTGGAGCTGTACGAAGCACGCAACGCTCTGCGCGTAGCGCGCTGGGCGGGAGCGCAACACTATGCCGGCGAGACCTACCGGAAGGCGGAACAGCTCTTGCGCCAGGCCGAGGACTACCGGCAGCGGAAAGCCAACAAGCGCTCCATCATCATGACCGCGCGTGAGGCGGCACAGACCGCCGAGGACGCGCGTCTGGTCGCGGTCCGCAAGCAGCAGGAGTTGCAGCAGGCGGCGCTGGTGGACCGCGAGGCTGCAGCCAAGGCCCAGGCCGAAGCCGAAACCCAGCGACGCGCCCAGGCGCAACTGGAAGCGGAGGCTGCGGAGCGTGCCCGGCAGCAAGCCGAGCGGGAAAAGCGGGAAGCAGAAGTCGCCGCGAACCTTGCTCAACGGGAACGGAACGAAGCCGAACAGGAGAAAGTCGAGCTGCGAGCCGCAATCATCGACCAGCTCAACCGCATCCTGGATACGCGGGAGACGGTGCGCGGATTGGTGGTCAACATGCCCGACCTGTTGTTCAACTCCGGACAGCACACGCTGAAGCCACAAGCGCGAGAAAAACTGGCCAGGGTGGCGGGCATCATCCTGGCGCATCCCGGCCTTCGTCTGGAGGTGGAAGGACACGCCGATAGCGTGGGAGCCGAGGAGTTCAACCAGCAGCTCTCGGAAAGACGGGCGGCTGCGGTGCGCGATTTCCTGGTGCAGCAGGGCGTTCCGTCCTCGGCAATCGGGAGTTTGGGCTTCGGCGAATCGCAGCCCATCGCTTCCAACGAGACCGCAATGGGGCGCCAGCTCAACCGGCGCGTCGAACTGGTAGTGAGCGGCGACGTGATCGGCATCCCTATCGAGGCGGCAGCGATGCGGCCGCGGTAACGCCCGACGGATTGAAATTGTTGGGACCGGACAACATCTATTGGAACCGTCCGGTCCCTTATTTTTCGTTTTCGAGGTCGAGGGGTAGCTAGCTCGGGGCAGCTAGCGGCTCTGTCGCCTAAATCCTATCGCCAATCTAATCAGTAGCTTACCTGGGCATCTCCGTTTGCAATCCGAGGCATCCGACATAGGGTAGCTGGCAATGCAGGTCTTTATGAAGGAGGTCTTTATATGAAGCTTCCAAGCATGAGACTCACGAAACGAAGCTTGCTGCTAGTCGGCATTCCTTTATTGATCATTACTCTGGCTGGGGCGGCAGTGGTGACCAGCGGCGTCCTGGCAGATCAAACGCTTGCAGTGGAAGCGGGAACACCGATCCATGTGCGGCTGGATCATTCGCTGAGTTCGCGCTCGGCGACGCCGGGAGATGCGTTCCACGCTACGGTTTCCCAGCCGGTCACCGTGGATGGCAAGGTTGTGATTCCGGCGGGCGCGCTGGCGCACGGAACCGTGGTGCACGCGCGGCCGTCCGGACGCCTGAGCGGCAGGGCGCAGTTGCAGTTGCGGCTGGAGGCGATTGAGGTGAACGGCGAGTCCTACGCGGTGGAGACCAACACGCTGGGACGCTCCGGCGGCAGCCATAAGAAGCGCAACATCGCCCTGATCGGCGGCGGCGCCGGTGTGGGCGCGCTGATTGGCGGCCTTGCCGGCGGCGGCAAAGGCGTGCTCATCGGCGGACCTGTCGGCGCAGGTGCGGGGCTGGCGGGCGCGGCGCTTACTGGCAAGAAAGATTTTGTCCTGCCCGCCGAAACCGGGCTGACCTTCCGGCTGCAAGAGCCGGTTTCGCTGCCGGTAGCAGAAGAATGAAGTTGGGTGACGCCGCTCGCAGAGCCCGAGCGGCGTGTCCCTTCTGCGCCCCTTTCCTGGGGCGCAGAGTTTGTGACGCGATACCGGAGGTGCGCCCGGTGGATGGGCGCGCCTCCGGCTACGCGCGCGATTCCTTCGCGGCCTAGTTACTCATTTGTTTCCCCGCCGGACGGTTAAGCAACCCAATCTGCCGCAAGCGCATTACTATCGCCCAAGGTGAACTCATGAAGAGACTCGCAGGACTGTTGCTGGCGGTGTTGCTCTCCGTGCCCGCCTGGGCGGGCGATCGGGAGAACGAGGTCGGGCGGCTGAACGATGCCGCTTCCATCCTGAGGGAGATATGGGAAGCGCCAGATGGCGGCGTTCCGGAGCGCGTAATGACTTCCGCCAAGTGTGTGGCGGTCGTGCCCTCCATGCTGAAGGCGGGCTTTGGCTGGGGCGGATCCTATGGCAAGGGTGTGGCCACCTGCCGCACCGAAACCGGTGCGTGGAGCGCGCCGGCGTTCTTCCAGGTGAAGGGTGGAAGCTTCGGGCTGCAGATCGGCGGCGAGGCCGTGGATCTGGTGATGATCATCATGGACGACCGCGGAATGCAGGCGCTGCTGTCGAGCAAGTTCAAGCTGGGTGCGGACGCCAGCGTTGCCGCGGGGCCGGTGGGCCGTCACGCCGAGGGCATGACCGACTGGAAACTGCGCGCGCAGGTGCTCACGTATTCGAGGGCGCGGGGCGTGTTTGCCGGCGTGAGCCTGAACGGCGCCGCGATCCATCAGGACAAGGACGCCACTCGTGATTTCTACGGGCGCATGGTGCGCTTCAAGACCATCCTGACGGGTGTGCTGCCCCCGCCGGAAGGCTCGGCGCCGTTCCTGAACGCCGTTGCCAGGTATTCCACGCCCGAGGAAAAAGCGAACGAGAAGACGGCTGCGGGCGGACAGTAGGAAACGCGACCAGACCGACTCTCAGTGCTTGTGCTCCTGGCCGTCCTTATGCACGTGCGTTTCCCCTGCTTCTTCCTTGGCGTGCTCGTGTTCCTCGGCTTCCTCTTTGTAGATTGCCGGGGCGCCCAGACTGCCTTTGGGTGGCAGGTGGCGGATGTAGAGGACCATCTTCCACATCTCGTCGTCAGTGAGGATGCCCTTCCACGCCGGCATGCCCGAAGGCGCAATGCCGTTCTCGATGATCCACTTGAGCTGCCCGTCGGTGTATTCCTGGACGTCCTTATGGGTCAGGTCGGGAACGGGCGGATCCATCTTTTCGGCAAAGGGAACGCCGGTCTTCTGGCCGTCGAGTCCGTGGCAGATCTGGCAGTGATGTTGGAAGTGGGTGCCGCCTTCGGCCGCGGCTTCCTTGGTGTCGGGAACGGGGTTCTTCCAGTCCTTGCCACCGATGGTGACCTGCTTCACCTCTTTCGCGACCTTGGACTCCAGGCTGCCCGGCGTGGAAACCTGGCAGCCGACAAGTATCGTGACGGGGAAGAGTGCGGCGATAGCGAGGGAATGTTTCATGAGCGCGCTCCGGGACTTTACCTAATCTAACAGAGTCGATTTCCCGGCGCAGGTTACACTGGAAGCCATTTTTCGCTCCCAGGGAATGCGTCACCGACTCGAGTTTGCGCCGGTGTGGCTGGTGGTGCACGGCATGGGCGCGCTGCCGCGGCCGCTGGCGCGCGCGGTGGGCATCGCTATCGCCCGGCTGGTGTACATGCTGCACGGCCGCTTGCGGCGCGTGGGCCTGCGCAACCTGGAGCTGGCGCTTCCCGAGAAGACGGCGGCGGAGCGCCGCCGCATCCTGCGCCGGTTGTTCGTCCATCTGGGCCGCCAACTGGCGGAGTTCTGCCTGCTGCCGCGCTACACCAAGGACAACGTCGGGCGTGTCGCCATCTACGATGGTTTCGAAAACTACGAAGAGGCGCGGCGGCGCGGCAAGGGTGTCATATTCCTGACGGCGCACCTGGGCGGATGGGAGCTGGGCTCGTTCGTGCATTCGCTGCATGGCCATCCGCTGCACATCGTGGTGCGGCCGCTGGACAATCCCTACGTCGGCCGGTTGGTGGACGCCTACCGCACGCGCCACGGCAATACCACCTTCGGCAAGCAGGACTTCGCCCGTGGGCTGCTTTCCGCGCTTCATGCCGGCGAGACGGTGGGCATCCTGATGGACCAGAACATCACTCCCCCGCAGGGGGTATTCGTGGACTTTTTCGGCATTCCGGCGTGCACGGCCAGCGGGCCGGCGCGAGTGGCTCTGCGCACCGGCTGCGCGGTCGTCCCGGCGTTCACCATTTGGGATGAGGAACTGGGCAAGTACCGCATTCGCTTCGACGCGCCGCTCAAGCTGGTCCGCACCGGCGACGACGACGCCGACGCCGTCGCCAACACGGCGCTGTTCAACCAGGCGATCGAGCAGTGTGCTCGGCGGTATCCGGA
>DATIGQ010000003.1 GCA_035454605.1 Terriglobales bacterium | reverse complement strand
GAGGAACTCCATGACCAGGTAGGGATTGCCTTCGAACTCACCCAGGTCGTAGACGATGACGATGTTGGGGTGCTGCAACATCGCGGTAGCGCGGGCTTCGCGATAGAAACGCTTGAGCAGGTCCGGGTTCTCGGCAAAGCCACCGGTCATCATCTTGATGGCGACGGTGCGCTCGATCATGGGGTCGGTGGCCTTGTAGACCACACCCATGCCGCCCTTGCCGAGAATCTCCACCACCTCGTACTTGCCGACTTTTTGGACCGGCGGGGCCACGGGTTACTCCGTCACCTTCAGCATTTGGCCGCCCATAAGGACCACGGCGCCCACGGGAACCGGAGCGGCACCGCGCACGCGCAGGAACGAACCGTTGCGGCTGCCCAGATCCTCGATGAAGAAGTCCTCGCCGCGCTGGTAGAGCTTGGCGTGCTGGCCGCTCATGAAGCCGTCGTCGGGGAAGATGTAGGTGCCGCGGTTGCGGCCCAGGATGACCTCCTCATCGTTCAAGGGGAAGCGGACGCTCTCATCGGGGCCGGTGGCCGTCATGCGTACGAGCTCCGCCACGGGCTCTTTCAGGATGGAAGCCATGTTCATGATGGTGGTGCCGGTGGCGGCCGCGGTCTGCATGGCCTCGGTCTTCTCGCGGAACTGCAGCATCTGGCGGCCAGTGAGGATGACGTCGCCATCCTGCAGGGTGTAGGTGGCCACCAGGCGAACAAACACGCCCAGGCCGTTGGAAAGGTCCTCGACGAAGAGCTGGCCGCGCTCGTAGTAGAAACGGCCGTGCAGGGGCGCCATCTGGGCATCGGTGGAGAAGGTGACGTCGCCCTGATTGCGGCCGATCATCAGCTTGCCGTCCTTGAGGGGATGCACGGCGCCGACCGTGCCGTCACGCTTGATGTGCTGCAGCTTGAACCGGGGCACCACCATGTGGGCCTTGACCACGGTGGTGATGGCGGTATGGGCCACGGTGGCCCGGGCGTGTGAGACTTCGTTCCAGAGCACCTCGTAGAGGTCGCGGTCACCCTCCTTGCCCTTGAGCGCGAAGCGTCCCAGGTGGACGACGTTGAACTCGCTGGCGGCGCCGATCTGCTGCTGCACGGTGTCGGAGATCACGATCTGCTCGGGCTGGGCGACGCTCTCCACGCGGGAAGCCACGTTGACGACGTCACCGAAGACGTCGTTGGACTTGACGATGCCGGGGCCGTAATTCAATCCGATACGAATGAAGACATGGTCCTGAGGCGGCTTCGGGGCATTGAAGTTGATGAGCTGCTTCTGCATCTTCATGGCGGCGCGGATGGACTGTTGGCAGTCCTCGAACGTCGCCATGATGGCGTCGCCGATGGTCTTGACGACCTGGCCACCGTGGGCTTCCACGATGGAGCGTAGCGCCTCGTTGCACTGGTGGACCATCATCAGGCCGGCCACGTCGCCGTACTTCTCAAAGTAGGCGGTGGAACCCTTGATGTCGGTAAACATCACGGTGATGTTGCGGCGGAACTTTTCCAACTCGGCCAGCAGGTCCGACTGGCCGCGCGCCGAACTAATGATCTGGGTGACGCTGTTCGACATAACCTCTCGCACGCGTCCCCACCGGGGATGGTGCCAACCCTTGTCACTTCCGTTGCCTACGAGTCCGCGCAGGACTCTCCCCTGGACGCACCTACATTGCACACCCGGCCACTCTCACGTCACCGGGCAGCTTGAGCGTCCAACGGGGGCAACCTGGATGCCAGTACAGTAGCACGGAAGCCCTTCACAAGAAAGCAGTTTTGCGACTCCAAAGTAACGCGACCGCCGTTACCGCGCCCAGCGGTAACCATTGTGTTGCAAGGGGTTGCGGCGACTAGGTGAGCCCTTGGAGACAGGCCAGGGTGCGGGAAAGGCCCTCGCTGAAAATCGCCGGCGGCGTGAGCAGGCTCAGGACGAGATGGCCCTCAGAGGGGAAGTCGTAGAAGTGCCCGGGGTGGAGCAGCACACCATGGCGGTCGAGGAGGGCGAGGGCCAGGTCTTCGTCAGGTTGGGTGGCGGGTACTCGCAGCACGGCGTACCAGCCCCCTTCCACCTCCAGGCGCTGGCAGGAACTCGGGGCAGCGAGCAGGCGGTCGAGGGTTGCGAGATTCTCGGCCAGGCGGTCGCGGGCCTGGGCCAGGAAGTCCTGGCGGGTACGCAGCAGGCGAGGCACGGCGAGCTGAACGGGTGTGTTCATCGAAAGATAGGTATCGGCGATGACCTCGAGACGATCCATTGCGGAGCGTGTGAGCTCGGGCGGGCCGGTGACCGCCATCCAGGCAATCTTCATCTGCGGCAACCCAGCCAACTTGGACAGACCGCTCAACGTGAACGTGAGAGCAGCGGTTTCCGTAGCGAAACTGCGCCGGGCAGCAGCACTCAAAGTGAAGTCGAGGAAGACTTCGTCGGCGATCAGCCCGAGGCCGCGGGAGGCACACATGTGGGCCAGGGACTCCGCCTCCTCGAGCTTGAGGAAGTTGCCGGTGGGATTGTTGGGATGCACCACCACCAGAGCGCGGGTGCGAGTCGATACCGCCGAGTCGAGCGCGTGCCGATCGATGTGCCAGCCGTGGTCATAGAACAACGGATAAGGCGAGAGACGCACGTCCTGGATGCCGGCCAGGAATTCGAACAGCGGATAACTGGGGCGCGGGACAAGCACTTCGTCTCCGGGGTCGCAAAGCAATCGGAACAGGAAGGAATACGCTTCACTGGTAGAGGTGGTGAGCAGGATGGAGTCGGGCGAAACGTTCTCGCCGCGGTCGTTGTAGTAGCCCGCGATGGCTTGGCGCGCGGACGTCAACCCCAACGGCTCGGGACGATAATCCAGCGAACCGGGCTCTGCGAGCGCGGCCAGAATGGCAGCCTGGTCGTAATGAAAGCCGCAGCGCGTAGGGTTGGATTCGGTGAGGTCGAGGACCTCCCTGCCCTGGCGGCGAGCAGCGGCCAGCGCTTCCGCGAGGCGGTTGGAGGCGAGATTCCAATCGGTGCGGGAGGCAAACATCGCCCGGAACTGTACTACGGGCAGGAAAGCCGGGCCAGAGCGGGAGGTTCAGCCTGCGGCGGCAACCGCATCGTCCGGGAAAAGTCCTGGCCGCACCCTTGGCATCTTGCGGTTGGCCTGCGGCCGTGCAACAATACCGCGAACCAGCTTTGTTCCCTCCCCCCGGTAGTTCGGTATTGCAACCTAGGTTGAACAGGAGAGTGCATTATGCGTCCTACGCAACAGCTTGGCGCGAAGGTGGCGGTGTGCCTGTTGCTGGTGATGGCGGTGTCCGTGCCGGTATGGGCGGGTCAGGCTAGGGATCGATCCACAGCTTCTACTTCAGCTTCCACCTCCGTGGCCACCGCTGCGGTGCCGACGAAGGATCGGGCGATCGGCATCAATGTAATGCTCAAAGGGCCGGCCACGCCAGAGATCCTGGCCGATCTGAGAAGGTATGGCACCGTTGGCAGCAGGATCCCGCAGATCAATGCCGTGATGATGGTGGCGCGGGCCAGCCGTGTGAACCTTATCCGGTCCCGGCCGTACGTGGCGGCAGCCAACCCGGACGCGGTGCGCGAGGGCAAGCCGCTGGATACGGTGACGGCCACCAACTTCTCCAACGGTCGCAACATGTGGGACCACGATGCCATCAACATCACGCAGGCTGGAACGACGGCCCGGCAAGTCAGCTTCGACGGCACCGGCGTCTATGTGGCGGTGCTGGATACGGGGCTGCTGGACTCGTGGCGGCAGTACTTCCCGCAGGAGCGAATCGCCACCCAGTACGCCAAGTCCTACCAGGGCGGAGGCGCACTGAGCGGCGGTGTAATCTCGGAATCCACCAACAAGTGGGAGCACGACCAGTCGTCCCACGGCACGCACGTGACCAGCACCATCCTGGGTTTCAGCCTTTTTGGAGCGCCGGTGAATGGCGTGGCACCCAAGGCCAACGTGATCCCTGTGAAGGTGCTGAACCAAAACGGGTCCGGCTGGTCGTCGGTGATCGCGCAGGGCATTGTGTATGTAACTCAACTGAAGATGGGGCCGCTGGCGGGTTCGCCGGTGGTCATCAACATGAGCCTGGGCGGGTCGGCGCTGGATGCCGTCGAAAAAGCAGCGGTGGATTTCGCCGTGGCGAACGGCGTAGTGCTGGTCGCTTCGGCGGGGAACCGCGGTAATAATGGCATGGGCTTCCCCGGCGCTTATGGACCGGTGATCTCCGTGGCAGCGGCCGGGTGGATCGGCGAGTGGTTAGACGGCGACGGCGATGGCGTCATCGGCAACTGGTGGTGGAAAAGCGATGTGCTCGATCCCACCGTTTCCGGCGACTTCTACATCACCGATTTCTCCAGCCGGGCGAGAACCGGGCAAGATCTGGACGTAGCGGCTCCCGGCTCCTGGGTAGTGGGACCGTTTCAAACCCAGAGCGGCAAGGCCAGCTATTTCTTCCTGGGCGGGACTTCGATGTCCAGCCCGCACGTGGCCGGGATCGTGGCCCTGATGCTGCAGAAGAATCCTTCACTCGACGCAGGCGATGTCGAGGGAATCCTGGAAGCTGCAGCGGCCACCATTCCTATGAATAGCGGCTGCCGCAACGTAACCCAGCCCGGCGGCTCGGTGGAGGAATTCTGCTGGGGCCCCGGCAATGATCCACCTACCAGCCTGGATGCGGATGGCGCTGGCTTCATCACCGCGGATGCGGCGCTGACGATGACACCGTAGTTCACAACCAGTATTGCAGGTCGCGTCCGGCAGGTTTGCCTGCCGGACGTTTTCTTTTGGGGCAAGATCTCGTGACAAACGGATCCAGGGCTAAAGGCCTATCGCGAGCAGACTGCACACGGGCCTAAAGGCCCACTCTTCCCCCGAAGCACGCCGGGGGGAGTGGAGTGGTTAGCGCTCGGGCCAAACAGCCGGCGAGGACGCCCGGCGCTACTCTGCGGAGCGCAGCTCCAACGTGTCCAGGGCCAGGATGGTGTGCAGCAGGACGTCGGCTCCGTGGGCGATCTCCTCCCAGCGGCTGAGTTCGCGCGGCGAGTGGCTGATGCCGCTGACGCTGGGCACGAAAATCATGCCCATGGGGCCGAGGCGGGCCATCATCTGGGCGTCGTGGCCGGCGCCGCTGGGAAGCCGCATGTGGCGCAGGCCGAGAGAGTCGGCCGCCTGCTCGATGGTCCTTTGCACGGCGGGCGTGGCCAGAGCGCCTTCGTGGTGGCTGGCGAGCTGCATGTCAATCTCCGTGTCGGTGCGGCCGGCGATCGAGCGGGCGGCGTCACGGATGGTTCCTGCGAGGCGCGCAATCTTTTCTGAAGACAAGTCCCGCAGCTCGACGGTAAGGCGGACACGCCCGGGGATGACGTTGGGCGCGTTGGGCTCCACGATGAGACGGCCCACGGTGCCCACCTGACGTCCGGGCTCGGAACGCACGATGCTGTTCACCGCCAGTGCCAGTTCGGAGGCGGCCAGCAGCGCGTCTTTTCGTTCGGGCATGGGCGTGGTGCCGGCGTGGTTGGCGAAGCCGCGAATTTCGACCGCGTAGTGATCAATAGCCACGATGCCTTCGACGACGCCGATAGGGATGCCGGCCTTGTCGAGCGTCCCTCCCTGCTCGATGTGCAGCTCCAGGTAACAGTGGAAGGAACCGGGTGCGCGGCTGGCTTCGGCGATGCGGTCGGGATCGCCGCCGATCTTGCGGATGGCGTCAGCCCGGCGCACACCGTTCCAGATTTCGTCGAGCTCGCCGGGCATGAGCTGGCCGGCAGCGGCGCGGCTGCCATCGAGAGCTTTGCCGTAGGCCACGCCCTCTTCATTCGCCCAAATGACGACTTCCAGGGGATGGCGTGTGCTCTGCCCGGCTTGGTGGAGCGTGTGGGCGACTTCGAGCGATGACATGGAGCCCACGTCGCCATCGAAGTTGCCGCCGCTGGGGACGGAGTCGACGTGCGAGCCGAAAAGGATGGGCGGTAGAGCGGCGTCGGCCCCGGCGCGTCGGGCCAGGATGTTGCCGGCGGAATCGATGCGCGGCTCGAGGCCGGCGGCGCGCATCTGCTCCATGACCCAGGCGCGGGCGGCGACGTCGGCGTCGGAATAGCCGAGGCGGCTGACGCCATCGGCGAAGGTGCCGCCTTCCGGACGACCGAAGACGCTCAGAGCCTCGAGGCGCTGGCGCAGGCGCTCGGGATTCACGCGGAGATCGGAATCGACGGGCCGAGGACCACCCGCCCACGATGGCGAAGCCACAGCAGCGGCGGCCAGCCCGTAAAGAAAGTCGCGACGCGTAGACATGGGTGGATTGTAGCAAGCAGTCAGCAGTCAGCACTCAGCCATCAGCATTCGGCAAACGCTCAACCACCGTAGACGCGCAGGGAACGCGAAGGGAGATCCCCTGCTCCCCTGCTTACCCCGAAACAGAATGCGGTGTGACCGCGCCGCTCGCGCGGTGGTCTGGTATAGTGGGCGCACTTTTCGCAAGGAGAGACGAGACATGGCGCGCAGCGTGAACAAGGCGATCCTGCTGGGGAACCTGGGGCGCGACCCGGAAGTGAAATACACACCGAATGGGACCGCGGTGGCTCGCTTCACGGTGGCCACCAACGAGCGCTACAAGGACAAGAGCGGGCAGTGGCAGGACCGCACGGAGTGGCACAACGTGGTGGCCTGGCAGAGGACAGCGGAGATCGCCGGCGAATATCTGAAGAAGGGGCGCTCCGTGTATATCGAGGGGCGCATCCAGACGCGCTCCTGGGACGACAAGCAAACCGGTCAGAAGAAGTACATGACCGAGATCGTGGCCAGCGACCTGGTGCTGCTGGGAGGCCGGGAGGCGGGCGGCGAAGGACGCGGGCGCAGCGGCGGCGACGATATGGATCAACGCGCGCCGGAACCCGCGGCGGCCACGGCGCCGGGGCCGGAGATCACGGACGAAGATATTCCGTTCTGAAAGGCAGCCACCAGCTGCTAGCTACTAGCTACTGGCTCTCGGCACTTGGCTTTGGCTAACCCATGCGAGAGCCGGGGACCCTCCGAAAAATCGGTCACCTAGGCAAGCGAGTAAGCTACCCCGAAGACTTCAACTTTCGCTTGAGGTCTTCCGCGATCTGCTGGCCGTGGAAGCGGCCGTTCTCGATGAAGATCTCGCCGGTGCGTGAGCCGGCCACGATGACCCCGGCGACGTAGAGGCCGGGCACGTTGCTCTCCAGCGTTTCCGGGTCGCAGATGGGGCGGCACTGGTCGTTGGAAAGTTCGATGCCCAGGCTGCGCAGGAAATCGAAGTCGGGATGGTAGCCGATGAGAGCGAAGACGAAGTCGTTCTCCAGGATCACGTCGCCCTCGGGCGTCGCCAGCAGAATGCTGGTGGGTGTGACCTCGCGCACGCGCGAATGGAAATAGGCGGCGATCTCGGCGTTTTTGATGCGGTTCTCGATATCGGGCTTCAGCCAGTACTTGACGCTGGGAGACATGCCGGGACCGCGGTGAACCAGGGTGACGCGCGCGCCGTGGCGCCACAGGTCCAGAGCGGCTTCGGCGGCCGAGTTCTTGCCGCCCACCACCACCACGTTGCTGTCGTAGTACGGATGCGGCTCGCGATAGTAATGGAACACTTTCGACAAGTCCTCGCCCGGCACGCCCAGCTTGTTGGGCAGGTCGTAGAAGCCGGTGGCGACCACCAGCTTGCGGGCGCGGTAATGGACCACGTCGTTGTGTGAGGTGACGGTTTCGACGCGGAAGTCGCCGTCTTTGCCTTTGACCCGCTCCACGCGCTCGTACTGGCGGACGTTCAGACGATAGTGCTCCGCGACCTGGCGATAGTATTCGAGCGCTTCCTGGCGCGTGGGCTTCTGGTGAGCGGTAGTGAACGGTAGGTCGCCGATCACCAGCAGTTCCGGCGTGGTGAAGAAAACCATGTTCGCCGGATAGTGGTAAAGCGAGTTGACCAGGCAGCCCTTGTCGATGAGGACGGCGGTGAGGCCGATCCTCTGCGCTTCAATGGCGCACGCCATGCCGGTGGGACCGGCGCCGATACACAGCACGTCGAAGATGTGCCCGGGCGCGTGGCGCTCGAGCCGCTTCAACTCGGTGGCGAGCGTGGGCTCGGCGTTCATGATGGCTAGAGGGGAATCGTAACACGCGGCAACGGCGACGCTTGCGACGAACCCACGTGAGCGCCCCACTGCGGGGCGCGAACGTGGGGCACCAAGCCACTGCTATAATTCGGCTTCCTTCCTGCAACCGCACACATCCATAAAGAGGGGTGCCCTCATGGCGACCGCGACGAAATCCACCTCCAGGACGCGCATCGAATCGGACAGCATGGGCACCATCGAGGTGCCGTCCCAGGTGTACTGGGGCGCGCAGACGCAGCGTTCCCTGCTGCACTTCAACATCGGCCGCGACACCATGCCGCCGGAGCTGATCCGCGCCTTCGGCATCCTGAAAAAAGCCTGCGCGCTGGTGAACCAGGACCTGGGCAAGCTCCCTGCGGACAAGGCCCAGCTGATTGTGCAGGCCGCCGACGAGGTCATCGCCGGCAAGCTCAACGAACAGTTTCCGCTGCGCATCTGGCAGACCGGCTCCGGCACCCAGACGAACATGAACGTGAACGAGGTCATCTCCAACCGCGCCATCGAGCTGGCCGGCGGCGAGATGGGCTCGAAGAAGCCCATCCACCCCAACGATCACGTGAACATGTCGCAGTCGTCGAATGACACCTTCCCCGCCGCGATGCACATCGCAGCCGCGGAGCGCGTCGAGCGCGCGCTGATCCCTGCCGTGCAGGGCGTGGCCAGCGCCATCCGCGCCAAGGCGAAACAGTTCCAGGACGTGGTGAAGATCGGACGCACCCATTTGCAAGACGCCGTGCCGCTGACGCTGGGGCAGGAGTTTGGCGGCTGGGCCAGCCTGCTGGAGCGCGACATCGCCCGACTGAAGCAGGTGCTGGAGGGCCTGTACGAGTTGGCGATCGGAGGAACGGCCGTGGGCACCGGCCTGAATACCCATCCCGAGTTCGCCCAGAGGGCGGCGAAGAAAGTCGCCGAGCTGACCGGACTTCCCTTCCGCTCCCACCCCGACAAGTTCGCGGCGCTTTCGGCGCACGACGAGATCGTTTTCGCGCAAGGAGCGCTGGAGACCCTGGCCGCCTCGTTCATGAAGGTCTCCAACGACATCCGCTGGCTGGCCTCCGGCCCGCGCTGCGGCCTGGGCGAACTCAGCATCCCGGAGAACGAGCCCGGCTCCTCGATCATGCCCGGAAAGGTGAATCCCACCCAGTGCGAGGCCATGACCATGGTCTGCGCCCAGGTGCACGGCGCCACCGCCGCCGTGGGCTTCGCCGGCTCCCAGGGGAACTTCGAGCTCAACGTCTTCAAGCCGGTGATGATCTACAACTTCCTGCATTCGGTCACGCTGCTCACCGACGCCTGCCACGGCTACGTCGAGTACATGGTGAAGGGCATCGAAGTGGACAAGGCCAAGGTGGAGTGGTACGTGAAGAACTCGCTGATGCTGGTGACCGCCCTCACTCCGAAAATCGGCTACGACAAGGCGGCCCAGGTGGCGCACACCGCCCACGTCGAGCACACCAGCCTGCGCGAAGCTGCGCTCAAGCTGGGTTACCTCACGGGCGAGGAGTTCGACCAACTGGTGAAGCCGGAGAAAATGACGCACCCGTAAGCGTCGAGTACCGAGTTGCGAGTACCGAGACAAGACAGCGCGCCCCTGCCGGCGCGCTTTGTCATATGAGAGACAACGTCTCGGTAGCCTTGGCGACGAGCTTCTCTTCGCCGTCCTTCATCGCAAAAACTTCCGACTCACTGACCACGATGGACTTGCCGGCGCGCAGGACGCGGGCGCGGCAGCGCAAACGCTCGCCTACGGCGGGGCGCAGGAAGTTGATCTTGAACTCGATGGTGATGACGTCGCGCTCGCCGGAGGCGGCCCGGGCGGCGCCGCCGGCGGTGTGGTCGGCCATAGTGGCAATCACGCCGGCGTGAATGAAGCCGTGCTGCTGGCGGTGATGGTCTTTCACTGCCAGCGAGGTCTCACACCAGTCGGGCCCGACGCCGACAAGCTCCACTCCCAGGTAGCGCAGGAAATCGGCCTTGTCGAAGATGGAGCGGACGTCATCGGGTACCGGTGAGCTCATCAGCACCTGCCTAGCTCAAGCGAGGCAACAGGGTATAGGGATTCCTCGCTACGCTCGGAATGACAGCAACACCTAGCACGACCAGCGCAGCAGAGTGGCGCCCACGGTAAAGCCGGCGCCCACGGCGGCCAGCAGCACCAGGTCGCCCTTCTTCAGCTTGCCCTGCTGGCGGGCGGTGTGCATGGCCAGCGGAATGGTGCCGGCGGTAGTGTTGCCGTACTCGTCGATATTGATGATGACGCGGTCGGCGCACATGCCCAGCCGTTCGGCCGTGGCGGTGATGATGCGCCGGTTGGCCTGGTGCGGGATGAACGCCGCCACGTCCTTGCCGGTGTAGCCGTTGCGCTCCAGAATCTTGCCGCAGACTTCGGCCATCTTGCGCACCGCGTACTTGAAGACCGCCTGGCCGTCCTGATGGACGTAGTGCATCTTCTTCTCCACCGTCTCGCGCGAAGAGGGATGCAGGCTGCCGCCGCCGGGCATGTAGAGGGAGCAGCCGCCGGAACCGTCGACTTCGTGCAGGAAATCGAGGAGGCCGTCGTTGGGGTCGGCCGTAGGCTCGAGCAGCACGGCGCCGGCGCCATCGCCGAAAATCACGCAGGTGGCGCGATCGGTGTAATCGATGATGGAAGACATGACGTCGGTGCCGATGACCAGTACCTTCTTGTGGGAACCGCCGGTGATGAACTGCGCTCCGGTCTGCAGCGCAAACACGAAGCCCGAGCAGGCGGCGGAGACGTCGAAGCCCCAAGCCCCCGGCGCGCCCAGCTTGTGCTGCACCAGACAGGCGGTAGAGGGGAACATCATGTCAGGGGTGACGGTGGCGATGAAAATAGCTTCCACCTCGGTGGGCGGAACGCCACGCTCGGCCAGGCAGGCACGCGCCGCTTCCACTGCGAGGTCCGACGCGGCGACGCCTTCGTCCACAATGTGGCGTTGGCGGATGCCGGTGCGCTCCAGGATCCATTCGTTGGAGGTCTCCACCATCTTCTCCAGGTCCTGGTTGGTCAACAGGCGCGGCGGCACGTAGGTGCCCAGCGCCGTGATCTTCGCCCGCATCGTGCTCAAATCAGGTTCTCCCGGGAAAAATGAAGCGACCATTGTGGACGATGGAGGAGTGAATGTCCATTCAGTCGCGCAACACATGCCGGGCACCGGGAGAACCACTGCACACGCACGAGCCCGTTACCGTTGCTTCCTTCCGGACCTGGCGGGGTTGGCGGGATTGCGTTGCGTGGGACCCGATGCCCGACAAACCAGTTTACCGTTGAAAGTTGCTGGTTGTCAGTTCAGGACGACAGTTCTCGGTCCTCAGACAGAACCTTCCTTTTCTCTGACGACTGGAGAACAATAGAGGCCACATGGCGCAAGCGGGGTCCACAGCGGGCGGATGGCCGGGCACGCGCAGCACGGTGGAGCGCTACTTTGAGATCTCGCTCTACCTGATGATCGTCACAGGATTCGCCACCCTGGCGGGAACGGGCAAGCTGGACCTGCTTTCGGTGCTGGTGGTGCTGGTGGCGCTGGCGCTGCGCGGCTACCTGCTGCTGCAGGACCGCACGGTGGTGATTCCCGAGCGCTGGACCTCGTACATCGCCATCTTCTATGCGCTGTTCTACGTGGTGGACTTCCTGCTGCTCTCCGGCAGTTTCGTCACGGCCACCACGCACCTGGTGCTGTGGATCCTGGTGGTCAAGCTGTTCTCCGTGCACCGCAACCGGGACATCGTGTGGCTCTGCGTTCTGGCCTTTCTCTCCGTGCTGGCGGCGGCGGTGCTCACGGTGGATACGCTCTTCCTGGCCGCCTTTGCCCTGTTTCTGCTGCTGGCGGTAACGACGTTCACGAGCTGGGAGATGAAGCGGTCTGCGGCAGCGGCAGCCGGCCGCGCGCGCGAAGCGGAGGCCGGCAAGCGCCGCATGGCATGGTCGCTTTCTACGACCGCGGCGATGCTGATGGTTTCCATCCTGCTGGGCGCGGCGGGCATCTTCTTCGTGCTGCCGCGAGTGACCGGCGGATACCTGAGCCAGTACGCGCCGCGCAACCAACTGGTCAGCGGATTCAGCGACGACGTGCGGCTGGGCGAGATCGGCGAGATCCAGCAGTCCAGCCAGGTGGTGATGCGGATCGAGATCGAAGGGGACACCCAGGGCAACCACGACCTGATGTGGCGCGGAGTGGCGCTGGCATCGTTCGACGGCAGGCGCTGGTTCAATCCGCCCCATCAACTGACGCTGTGGATGCAGCAGCAGGGCCGCTACGATCTGGAAGCCGCCGCCCGCGCCACGCGCAGCGAAGCCGCGACCGTGGTGACAGCGCCCAGGCTCATCCACTACCGCGTGGTGATGGAGCCGGTGGACACCAACGTGTTTTTCCTGGCCCCGGTGGCCCGGGAGCTGATCGGGAGCTATCGCTCGATCGCCTTGGACAAGGCGGGCACGGTCTACAACCATGACCGCTTCCGCCCGGTGACCTACTACGCGGCCAGCAGTGACATTGCCCGCCCGGGGGCAGACACGCTGCGCGCCGCCGAAGGCGCGGCACCTGACGACGTCCTGCAGCAGTACCTGGCGCTGCCCGCGCTCGACCCGCGCATCCGCGATCTGGCCGAGCAAGCCACGACCGGCGCCGGCACCAACTACGACCGCGCGGCGTTGATCGAGAATTACCTGAAGACGCGCTTCGGCTACACTCTGCAACTCCCCGGCACGCCTCCGGCCGATCCGCTGGCGCACTTCCTGTTCGAGCGCCGCCAGGGCCACTGCGAGTACTTTGCCTCCGCGATGACGGTGATGCTGCGGGCGCTGGGCGTGCCGGCGCGCATCGTCAACGGCTTTCGCGGCGGCGAGTTCAACGACGTGACCGGCAGCTACATCATCCGGGCGCGCGACGCGCACTCCTGGGTGGAAGCCTACTTCCCCGGGCAAGGCTGGGTGTCGTTCGATCCCACGCCCGCGGGCGACCGGCCCCAACCCGGCGCGTGGCAGCGCTTCCTGCTCTACGTGGACGCGGCCCGCGAGTTCTGGCGCGAGTGGGTGATCAACTACGACTTCACACACCAGAATCAGCTCGGAAGCACCATGCTGGAGGCCAGTCGCCGGCGACGCCTCGACACGCTGAAGTGGATTCGCGATCGGTATCGGCTGCTGGTACGCGCGGCGCAGGAAACGCAGAGGCGCGCCAAGGAGTCGCCACAAGAGTGGGGGCTGGGAGCCGTAGCGACGCTCGCCGGCCTGCTGGTGCTGGTGAACTCGCGGCGGCTGTGGCGCGGGTGGCACAACCGGCGAACGGCAGCGCGCCCGGAGCGGGCTCCGCAGGCGGCCGCCAGTATCTGGTACGAGCGGCTGCTCAAACGGCTGGCGCGCCGCGGCTGGTCCAAGCGGCCGACGCAGACGCCAGAAGAGTTCGTCACCACACTCGCCGATCCGCTCCTGCAGGAGCAGGTGGCACGATTCACGCGGCACTATGAGCGGGCGCGCTTCGGCGAGTCCTCCGAGGACGCTAAGAAACTGCCGGAGCTCTACGAAGAAATCACTGCCAGCCGCTAGCCTCCAGAACGAAACCGGGCCGATTCCAGCCACGTGCTTCGAACGCCAGCCGCTATAGCCGCCTGTTAGAATCAAGAGAATCCTCCATGCCCATTGAGCTTCCAGTGTTGCAGAACGGCCGCCCGGCCGCGGAAGAAGATGCCTGCACCACGAAGACGACGCGCGTCGGCTTCGTGAGCCTGGGGTGTCCCAAGAACCTGGTGGACAGCGAAGTGATGATGGGCATGCTGGCCGCAGCCGGGGCGGAAATCACGCCGCACGCGGAGGACGCCGACGTCATCGTAGTGAACACCTGCTCGTTCATCGATGCGGCGCAGCAGGAATCGGTGAACACCATCCTGGAAATGGCGGCACACAAGGCGTCGGACGAGAACCCCGCCGGCCGAGCGAAGAAGTTGGTAGTAGCGGGCTGCCTGGTGGAGCGCTACCGCGAGGAGATCCGCAGGAACATCCCCGAAGTGGACGCGGTGGTGGGTACGGGAGAGCTGGAAGGCATTCTGCGGGCTGTGGGTGTGGAGCCGCCAGCGGCGACCGCGTCACCCGGACCCTTCGTCATCCTGGAGTCCAGACCGGAGGCCGATGTTCGCGAGCGAGCCGGGCGCTTCCAACGGGACGCCTGGCAGGGCGCCATCGCCGATCTGCCCCGCTATCTTTACGACGATACGACTCCGCGCATGCTGGCTACGCCGCGGCATTCGGCGTACATCAAGATCGCGGAAGGCTGCGATCATCCCTGCTCGTTCTGCATCATCCCGCAGTTACGCGGGAAGTTCCGCTCGCGGCGCTTCGAGTCGGTAGTGGCGGAAGCCGAGCGCCTGGCGCGCGGCGGCGTGCGCGAAATCACTCTCATCGGCCAGGACACGACCTGCTACGGCGAAGACCTGGGCCTGGAGGATGGCCTGCCGCTGCTGCTCGAACGGCTGGCCGGGATCGAGGAGCTGCGCTGGGTGCGCTTCCTTTATGCCTATCCCAACAAGATCACCCGGCGGCTGCTGGAGACGACCGCGCGCCACGACAAGCTGTGCTCCTACATGGATGTGCCGCTGCAGCACGCGTCGCCGCGGGTGCTCAAGCGCATGAAGCGCGGGGGCGGCGCGGACGTTTTCCTGCGCTCGATCGAAACCATGCGGCGCACGATTCCCAACCTGACGCTGCGCACGTCGTTCATTGTGGGCTTTCCCGGTGAGACGGAACGCGATTTCGAAGAGCTATGCGACTTTGTGCGAGCCGCGGAGTTCGACTGGATGGGCGTCTTCGCCTACTCGGACGAAGCTGGAGCGGAGGCATTCCGCCTGGAGAGGAAGCTGGAACCGCGGGAGATCGAGCGCCGGCGCAAGAAGCTGATGCAGGTGCAAAGGCAGATCAACCGCCGGAAGAAGCGAGGGCTGGTGGGCCGCGAGTTCGACCTGTTGCTGGAAGGGCCGTCGGAGGAAAGCGAACTGCTCTGGGAGGGGCGCACCGAAATGCACGCGCCGGAGATCGACGGCAAGGTTTTCGTCAGCGACTTCGGTCCGCACACCCAGCCGGTGGCGGGCGATTTCTACCGCTGCCGGGTGGTGGAAGCCCACGACTACGACCTGGTGGTGGAGCTGGTGTAGGCGCAAGGACGGGGTCGTTCGCCGCACCCACGATGACAAGTAAGAAACGAGTTCGGAGCCTGCGCTGTCCCATATGCCGCAAACTGGTGCTGCGCTCCGAACCCGAGTTCCCTTTTTGCAGCGAGCGTTGCCGGCTGATCGACCTGGGCAAGTGGGCGAGCGGGAAATACGTGGTCTCGACTCCTATCACCGAACCCGAGAGCGAGGCGCCCGACCAAGTTTCCGAACCGGAATCTGCAGAGCGCGATGGAAACCACAAGCCATAGTCCCCTCCCCCTTCCCAAAGCGCCACTGTGGGCCCGCATGGTAGCCACGCTCGTGGGCGTGGGGCGGCTGCGGCCGGCGCCAGGAACCTGGGCGTCGGTGGCCACGGTGGGGCTGTGGGCGGCGCTGGCCGCTTCCCTGCCGACAGAGGCGAGGTGGCCTGTGGCCGCTGCGGTTGCGGGAGCGGCGATCCTGGCCGGCGTTCCAGCGGCCTCGGCCATGGCCCGGGAGAGCGGCAAGGAAGACCCCCAGGCGGTGGTGATAGACGAGGTAGCCGGCCAGATGATCGCGCTGGTGGCGTTACCTGTGGCTTGGAAATCGCTTCTGGTGAGCCTTATACTTTTCCGCATCTTTGACATTGTGAAACCGCCGCCGCTGCGCCGCCTGGAGAAATTGCCCGGTGGGTTGGGCATTGTGATGGATGACGTAGCGGCGGGCGTGTATGCGCGGCTGGCCGCCGAAGTGCTGTTGCGCGTGGGCTGGCTGGCGTAGCGCCAGCGAAGTGTGGGCTTGGGGACTACATGGGGATTTCCGACCGAATCCTGGGACGAAAGAACGTCAACGGCAAGCCGCACATCGAAGCGGTGATCCCGCCGGCGGCGCTGCCGGGAGGCGAGGTTCGCATCGTAGGGAGCGCGCTGAAGCCGCCGTCGCTGGGGCGCCCGCGCGTCCTGTTCGGTGAGCTGGAAGGCTCAGTGGTCATCAGCTCGGAAGACTTCCTGGTGGCGCGGGTGCCGGAAGGCGCCGTCGCCGGGCCGGTGGTGGTCTCGACCAACGGTCACCACTCGAACTCGCACCACGTGGAGGTGGCCTTTCCCGTGGCCGAGAACCTGCATCCGGTGGCCAATCCAGCGATCGATGCGGAAGGCAACATCTACGTCACGTTTTCCGGCTCACGCGGGCAGAAAGTGCCGGTCTCGGTCTACAAGATCGACACCCACTACAACGTGAAGCCGTTCCTGACCGACGTGATGAACGCCACCGCCATGGCCTTCGACCGCGAAGGCCGCCTTTATGTGACCTCACGCCATGACGGCACGGTGTACCGGGCGGCCACGAACGGGACGCTTTCCACCTACGCCGAAGGGATGGGAATCGCCACGGGGATGGCGTTCGATCGCGAGGGCTACCTGTATGTGGGCGACCGCAGCGGGACCATCTTCAAGATCGCGCCCGACCGGCAGATCTTCGTGTTCGCGACCATCGAGCCCAGCATCGCCGCCTACCATCTTGCGTTCGGCACGGACGGCCACCTGTACGTCACCGGCCCGACCACCTCGAGCTTCGACGTGGTCTACCGCGTCACCCCGGCCGGGGATGTATCGGTGTTCTACCGCGGCCTGGGGCGGCCGCAGGGCATCGCCTTCGACACCGCCGGCAACCTGTACGTGGCGGCATCGCTGGCGGGCAAGCGCGGCATCGTGAAGATCGCGCCCGACGCGCAAGCTTCGCTGGCCGTGGCCGGCTATGGCCTGGTGGGACTGGCCTTCGCACCGGGAAAATCGGCCATCCTGGCGACCACCAATACCGTGCACCACCTGGCCTGGGGCATTCAGGGAAAACCGTTGATCGATTGAGTCATCGACGCATTGAATCATTGCATCATTCATTGATTCTTTGAAAAGCTCAGGGCTTTGGAACGCCCGAGTACGTCGCCCGGCTCAAGGAATCAATGAGCCAATGAGAAAATGATTCATGTCCGTTTCCGCCGAGATCATCGCCGTCGGCTCTGAGCTGCTCACTCCCTTCCGGCAGGACACCAATTCCCTTTTCCTGACCGAGCAACTGAACCGGCTCGGAGTGGAAGTCATCTTCAAGACCATCGTGGGCGATGACCGTGCGCACATCGAGGAGGCGACGCGGCTGGCGCTCGACCGGGCCGACGTGCTCCTGATATCCGGCGGGTTGGGCCCGACCGAGGATGACCTGACGCGAGAAGCCGTGGCCGCTGCCCTGGGACGCGAATTGAAGCGGGACCCGGGCCTGGTCGGCGAACTCTACGCTCGCTTCGCGGCCCGGCGCATGAAGATGCCGGAGAACAATCTGCGCCAGGCCGACCTGGTAGCCGGCGCCAAAGCGTTGCCCAACTTAAGGGGTTCGGCGGCGGGGCAGTGGATCGAAGGCACGCTGGACGGGCGCGAAAAGATCGTGCTTCTGTTGCCCGGTCCCCCGGTCGAACTGCAGCCGATGTTCCTGGAACAATGCGCCGAGCGCTTGTGCCAGAAGCTGCCCCAGGTTTTCATCGCCACGCGCGTGCTCAAAGTGGCGATGGTTCCGGAATCGCAACTCGATTCCCGGGTGGCGCCTATCTACTCCAAACAACTGCGCGTGCAGACCACGATCCTGGCGGCGGCCGGAGAGTGCCAGCTTCACCTGCGCGCGCGCGCCGTTTCGCTCGAGGAGGCGCAACAACTGGTGGACGACCTGGCCGAACAACTCGAGGACGAGCTGGGCGAGCTGATTTTCTCGCGCGAGGGAGAAACCCTGGAGCAGATCGTCGGCTATTACCTGCAGATGCGGCAGGCCACGCTGGCGGTGGCGGAGTCCTGCACGGGAGGGATGATCGGAGAGCGCATCACTTCGGTGAGCGGCAGCTCGCGGTACTTCCTGGGCGGGGCCATTGTGTATTCGAACGAACTGAAAATAAAACTCATGGGAGTGCCCGCAAAGCTCATCAAGGCGCATGGCGCGGTCAGCGGGCCGGTGGCCGCAGCGCTGGCCCAAGGCGTGCGCGAGAAGTCGAAAGCCCGGCTGGGATTGGCGGTGACCGGAATCGCCGGGCCTACGGGCGGGACCGAGGAGAAACCGGTCGGGCTGGTGTTCCATGCTCTGGCGGACGGCAAGAAAACGGAGGTCGTCGAACGCAAGTTCCCCGGCGATCGGGAAATGATCCGGCGGCTGGCCTGCCAGCAGGCGCTGGATATGGTGAGAAGGAAGCTGCTGTGAAACCGCGCTCCGCGTTCAGCAGTCAGCACTCAGCCAGGACATGCGGCTCTTCGTTGCCATAGACATAGACGAGGCCATCCGGGCGCGCATCGCTCGCTTCCTGGAAGGCGTACAGGGGTTTGCGCCCGAGGTGCGGTGGGTGCGTCCGGAATCGATGCACCTTACGCTGAAGTTCCTGGGTGAGACCGACGAAGCCACCGCAGAGCGCGTTCACCGCGCCCTGGCTGGAATCCGGAACGCAAGCCCGCAAGTCGCCTTCCGCGGCACCGGCTTCTTCCCTACGGCGCGATCGGCACGGGTTTTCTGGATCGGCGTCGAGGCGGATGAGCCGTTAGCGGAACTGGCAGCGAAAGTCGAGCAGGCGATGGAGGCCCTGGGCTACGAGCGCGAGAAGCGCGTGTTCTCGCCTCATCTGACGCTGGCGCGCCTGGGCTCAGGGCGTCCCGGGCGCGGTCCCGAGGACAGGCCCAACCTGCGATTCCGCCGCCTGCAGGAGAAGCTGGCCGCGATGCCCCCTCCGGACTTTGGTACCATGACGCCCCGCGAGTTCCATCTGTACCAGAGCAGGCTCTCGCCGAAGGGCTCCGAGTACACCAAGCTCGCGAGCTTCAAGCTGGACTGAATGACTACCTTCGCCACCATCGCAGCCGTTTCCTATCTGCTCGGCTCCATCCCGTTCGGCTATATTCTGATGCGGCTGTTCCGTGGCCAGGATGTGCGACAGACGGGAAGTGGAAACATCGGCGCGACCAATGTCGCTCGGTCGTCGCCCGGACTCGGCCTGGCGACGCTGGCGCTCGATGCGGGCAAGGGCTGGCTGGCGGTCACCCTTTCCCCGGTGTTCTGCCCACATCCACTTCAGCGTCCCGGACCCGTCGATTTGTGCATGGCCTTGGCTGCGCTCGGGGCGTTGGCAGGCCACATCTTTCCCATCTGGCTCAAGTTCCGGGGCGGCAAGGGTGTAGCGACGGCCGCCGGGAGCTTTGCCGTGCTGGCTCCGGACGCTATGCTGGCGGCGTTTGGCGCGTTCCTGCTGATGGTGATGCTGTTTCGCTATGTTTCACTAGGATCCATGGTGGGCGTTGCGGTCTTCCCCGTGGCTGCCTACCTGTTGCATCGCCACGCGCTCCCGACCAGCGCGTATGCCCTGATGGGAATCGGCTCGGCGCTCATCATAGGCAGACACCACGCCAACATCCGGCGGCTGCTGGCGGGGACTGAGAGCCGCTTGCGATTCAGACGCAGCAAGGAGAGTGCGTGAGCGAGATCGCGGTCATCGGCGCGGGCGCGTGGGGTACGGCTATTGCCATCGCCCTGGGACGCAGTGGCAGGCACCGTGTCCGCTTGTGGGCCTTTGAAAAAGAAGTAGCGGAATCGCTGGCACGCGAGCACGTCAACCACGTCTTTCTTCCCGACTTCAAGGTTCCCAAGGCGGTCGTGGGAACCAGCAGCCTGCAGCAGGCGCTGGCGGGAGCGGAGATGGCGGTCACGGTGATGCCCTCGCACCACTGCCGCCGGGTCTACGAGCATATGGTTCCCCACCTTCCGCCGCAGATGATGCTGCTGAGCGCCACCAAGGGGATCGAAAACCAGACGCTGCTGCGCATGACCGAGGTGGCTTCCGAGGTATTGGCCAAAGCCAGGCCGGATGCGCGGCCCCGCATCGGTGCGCTGAGCGGACCCTCGTTCGCCAAAGAAGTAGCGCGCGGCGACCCCACGGCGGTGGCCGTGGCCTCGAACGATGCCGAACTGGTAGCCTACGCGCAGCAGGCGTTCAACGACTCCAACTTCCGCGTGTATGCCAGCGAGGACGTGGTGGGAGTGGAGATGGGCGGGGCGCTCAAGAACATCATCGCCATCGCCGCAGGGGTGTGCGACGGCATAGGCCTGGGACACAACACCATCGCCGCACTGATCACGCGCGGGCTGGCAGAAATCACGCGCCTGGCCGTGGCCTGCGGAGCCCGGCGCGAAACCATGTTCGGACTTGCCGGAGTCGGCGACCTGGTGTTGACCTGCACCGGCGGCCTCTCGCGCAACCGCTCCGTGGGCGTGGAGCTGGGCCGCGGACGCAAGCTGGATGACATCGTCGCCGGCATGCAAGGCATGGTAGCCGAGGGCGTGCTCACCCTGAATGCCGCGCGTGGACTGGCAAGACGGCAGGGTGTGGAGATGCCCATCACGGAGCAGATGCACGCCGTGCTCTACGAGGGCAAGGCTCCCATGGCCGCCATCCACGAGCTGATGACCCGCCCCGCCCGCGGGGAATGGGGTGCCGCAAGTACCTGATGCCGCGTGGTTTGTTGAGGGGCTGTCGCGGTCGTAACGGAGCGTCGCAACACCTTGGTAACCCCCTCAAGGCAGGGATTTTAAGCGCGACGGGCGCGGGTTTCGCGCTACAATGCGCTTCAGTTTTTCCGGCTCGGATCGGGGCTGAATGCCAACGCTGACGCGCATCTCCATCCTTTACGTCATCCTGGGCGTGCTGATCGTCGTGAGCGTGGTCCCGCCGCTCTTCTACGGAACGCTGGTGGCGAGCCGCAACCGCGAGCGCCTGGAAAGAAACGAAAAGCTCCTGCAGAACACCATCACCCGCTCCCTGGGCGAGGACATCGCCCAGCGGCATACCGGCATACAGACCATGCTGTCGAACCTGTCCTCGGCCATCCAGGTGACCAGCGGCGGCGATATCGAGTCGGAGCAGAAGGTAACGTCGCCGGAGTTGCGGGCGCTTTTGGAGCGCTTCGTTTCCTCGTCTGAAGATCTGGCCTACGCCACGCTGTTGAACACCCAGGCGCGTGGCATCTCGGCCGGACGCATCGTGCCCGACGACTTCATGCGTCGCGAACTGGAGCATGCCTTCACCGCGGCCAAAGAAGGACGCTCCTATACCGGACAAGCCCTGGCTACCGGCACCGGGAAGGAGACCAGCACCATGATGCTGGCGAGCACTCCGGTGTTGGTGAACGGACGGTTCATCGGCATGGTGGGGGCGATCGTCAACCTCCGCTACCTGTTGCAGAGACTGCAGGACGCGAGCACAGGAGGACTCTCTGCCTACGTGGTGGACCGCCGCGGCCGCCTGGTGGCCAGCGCCGATCCCAAGTACGCCACCGGGCGGGACATGACGCAGTTCGAAATCGTCAAGACCTTCGTGGAGCAGGGCGCACGCTTGCGCCTGGCCGAAACCAGGCCCTTCAACGTCCGGGAGAACGACGAGACGCTGGCGATGCTGGGCACCTACAGCACGGTGCCGGCACTGGAGTGGGCGGTGATCGCCCAGAAGCCGCAGGAGGAGGCCTACCGCGAAGCCCGCGAGATGCAGCGGACCGCGCTGGGACTGGCTTTGATCTTCGTCCTGGTCAGCGTGCTCATCAGCACCTTCGCCGCCAAGCGAATCACCTTCCCGCTGCAGACCCTGACCGAGTCCAGCCGGGCCATCGCGCGCGGCGACTTCTCCCAGCGCGTTCGCCTGAAGAGCCGCACCGAGATCGGGGAACTGGCCGAAACCTTCAACATCATGACCGGCGATCTGGAGCGCCTGGTCGCCGACCTGAAGCGCGCCGCAGAAGAAAACCGCACGCTCTTCCTCAGCTCCATCCAGATGCTGGCCGGCGCGGTGGACGAAAAGGACCCCTACACCAAGGGCCACTCCGACCGCGTGACGCGTTACTCGGTGATCCTGGCCACGGAGATGCAGCTTCCCCAGGAGGAGATCGAGAAGATCCGCATCGCGGCCCTGCTGCACGACGTGGGCAAGATCGGAATCGAGGACCGCATCCTGAAGAAGCCCGGCGCGCTCACGCCGGAAGAGTTCGAGATCATGAAGACGCATACCACCAAGGGCGCCACCATCCTGCGCCCGGTCGAGATGCTGAAGGACATGATCCCGGGCATCGAGCTGCACCATGAATCGCTGGACGGGCGCGGCTATCCTTACGGCCTCAAGGGCGACCAGCTTCCGCTGCTTCCGCGCGTCATCACCGTAGCCGACACCTTCGACGCCATGACCACCAACCGCCCCTACCAGGCGGCGATGGAAGCCGGCTACGTGGTCCGCATCATCAACTCGCTGGCCAACACCAAGTTCGATCCGCAGGTGGTGGCGGCGCTCACTTCCGTCTTCGAGCGCGGCGGGCTACGCCTGCACCGGGCCGCCGCCGTATCCGCGGAACAGGCGGCGACCGCCGGGGTCGGCGCCGCCACCGACCGCGAGATGGGCCAGGCATTCCTCGGTTAGGCCATCCTTCCCGAAGCGACCGCTATAATTGAGCTTTAGCCTGCACCACGCCTGCGCATCATGATCCAGACCCTGTTCGGCAGCGAAGAGAAAAAGACCGGCTTCCTTGACCGCCTGAAACAGGCGGTGGAGCGCACACGCGAGAACCTCAGCGAGCGCATCGATGCCGTCGCCGCCATCGGCAAGGAGATTGACCGCAACACGCTGGATGAACTGGAGGCCTCACTGGTCGGGGCCGACCTGGGCACCACCACGACCCATGAGGTCCTGGAGAACCTCCGCCAGAAAGTGGACCGGCGGCAGATCGGCGATGTGCAGGAACTCAAGCGCCTGCTCAAGGAAGAGTTGCTGGCCATCCTCGCCGGCGCCAGCTCGCGCCCCGCGCGGCGGGTGGAGCAAGGGCCGGAAGTCATCCTGGTAGTGGGCGTGAACGGCACCGGCAAGACCACCACCATCGGCAAGCTGGCGCACGTATTGAAGGCCGAGGGCAAAAGCGTCCTGCTGTGCGCTGCCGATACATTTCGCGCCGCGGCCATCGAGCAGCTGGAGATCTGGGGTGAGCGCACCGGCGTGGAGGTGATCAAGACGCGCGCGGGAGGAGACCCCGCTGCCGTGCTTTACGAAGCGCTGGAAGCCGCCAAGGCGCGCAAGATCGATTACGTCATCGTGGATACGGCTGGCCGCCTGCACACCAAGACCAACCTGATGGCCGAATTGGAGAAGATGGGCCGCACCGCGCAGCGGCTGGTGCCCGGCGCACCCCATGAGATTCTTCTGGTAATGGACGCCACGACCGGCCAGAACGGCCTGCAGCAGGCGCGGCTGTTCACGCAGTCCGCCGGGGTCACCGGTATCGTGCTCACCAAGCTGGATGGCACTGCGAAAGGCGGCGTGGTGGTGGCCATTTGCCGCGAGTTGGGGCTGCCCGTGCGCTACGTCGGCGTGGGCGAGAAACCCGCCGACCTGCTCCCGTTCGATCCCAAGGAGTTCGTAGATTCGCTGTTCGAGTAACACGTGAAGAATCGCCTCGATGGCCAACCGTATTGAAGACGAAGTGTTCATGAGGGAGGCGCTGGAGCTGGCGCGCCAAGGCATCGCCCTGGCTTCACCCAACCCACACGTGGGAGCGTTGGTGGTACGGGAGGCTCATGTTGTGGGCCGCGGCTCGCACACCTGGGAGGGCGTCAAACACGCCGAGGTGCTCGCTCTGGAGCAGGCCGGAGAGCAGGCGCGCGGCGCAACGCTCTACCTTACCCTTGAGCCCTGCTGCCATGAGGGAAGGACCGGGCCTTGCGTGGAACGGGTGATTGCGGCCGGCATCCGCCGTCTGGTGGTGGCGACCAAGGATCCCAACCCGCTGGTGCACGGGCGCTCGCTCGAAAAGCTTCAGGCTGCCGGAGTCGAAGTGACCGAAGGCGTGAGCCAGCACGAAGCCCGCAAGCTCAACGAAGCCTTTGCCAAATACATCCGGACCAAGACTCCGCTGGTAACGCTGAAAGCGGGCATGACCCTGGACGGCAAGATCGCGCCCCCGCCGGGCGAAAGCGAGAACCCTTCGGCGCTCGGCGTCGGCGGCGCCACGGGTGGATGGATCACCAGCGAG
>DATIGQ010000002.1 GCA_035454605.1 Terriglobales bacterium | reverse complement strand
TCTGGTGGGCGCACCTCAGGTGGCTGTACCAGAATCCTCCGGAGAGCCTGGAGAAGTGGGCTCCGGACCTGAACAAACCCATCTACCATTTCTGGACGCGGATGGAGACGCCGATCATCATTGTTTCCCTGCTGTGGGGATTGCTGTTCGGCTGGGAGGGATTCTTCTGGATGGGCGCGCTGCGCATGGTGTACTCGCTCCACGGGCAGTGTGCGGTGAACAGCCTGACCCACCTGGGCGAGCACAAGGGCGACTCCAGCAAGAACCTGTGGTGGCTGGGACCGCTGCAACTTTCCGCGTGGGGCGAGAACTGGCATCGCAATCATCATTCGCAGACCAACTCGGCACGCTTCGGATGGAAGTGGTGGGAAGTGGATATCGGGTGGTACTTCATCCGGGCGATGGCGGCGGTGGGACTGGCGAGCGATGTGAAAGTACCGAAGAAACAGCTTGAATCAGTGAGTCAGTGAATCAATTCATCTTGGTTACTTGCTCATTTGGTGGTTTGAGCGGCGTCGTTCTCTTCAGTTGCCCCCAGGGCTAATGCTCCTTGAAGCTGACTTTCCTGCCACCCGAGGCCGGCTCTCCCAGCGTTCCGGCATTCAGTCCTCACATGCAGCTCGGCGGCTTCAGCGCTCCACAAGCTTCTCCAACGTCTCGAAAAACTCCGGAAAAGAAACACGGGCGGCGTCGGCGTTGCGGATGACGACCTGATCCTGGGCGCGCAGGGCAGCGACGGCGAAGGCCATGGCGATGCGGTGGTCGCCGAAGGAGTCCACTTCCCCGCCCTTGAGTGGCTGACCGCCGGGGACGCGCAGGCCATCGGGAAATTCCTCCACATTAGCGCCCAGGGCGCGCAGGTTTTGCGCGACGGCGGCGATCCGGTCCGACTCCTTGACGCGCAGCTCAGCGGCGTCACGGATCTCGATGCCCTGTTCGGTGTAGGGCGCGATGGCGGCCAGCACCGGCAATTCATCGATCAGGGCAACGGTCTGGACGCCGGAGATGCGGACGCCGCCTAAAGGACGCGGCTCCAGGCGGATAGTGCCGGCGAGCTCGCCCAGCCGGTCTTCGACGTTGAGCATGGAAACCCGAGCGCCCAGCGCAGAGAGGACGTCGAGCAGGGCGGAACGCGTGGGGTTGAGCAGGACGTCGTCCAGAACCAGGTTCGATTGCGGGAACAGGGCGGCGGCGCAGAGGAAAAAAGCGGCGGTCGAGATGTCGCCGGGGATGCGCATTGCGACCGGATGCAGCGGCTGGCCGCCCTGAATGGAAACGCGTCCCAGGGCTCGGGTGAGGCGGGCGCCAAAGGCTTCGAGCGCCAGTTCGCCGTGGTCGCGAGTGCGCACAGGTTCGGAGACCGAGGTCTCGCCTTGGGCCAGCAGGCCCGCAAACAGCACCGCGGTCTTCACCTGGGCGCTGGGCACCGGCAGGGCGTAATCCATGCCGCGGAGACCGGCGCCGGAGATGCGCAGCGGCGGGCAGGCTCCATCGGAGGCGGTGATGGAAGCGCCCATCTTCGTGAGCGGCTCGATGACACGGGCCATCGGACGGCGGGAGAGCGAGGCGTCACCGATGAGCTGACTTTGAAAGGGTTGCGCGGCCAGCACGCCGGCCAACATGCGCATGGTGGAGCCGGAGTTGCCGCAGTCGAGCGAACCCTGGGGAGCGGCGAGCACCGGGCCGCGGCCGAGAATGTTGATCATGCCCGCTGCGGTTCGGGTCACGGTGGCGCCGAGCGCGCTCAAGCAAGCGAGCGTGGAGGCGCAGTCAGCGCCAGTGGAGAAGTTCTCCAGGCGGGACTCGCCCGCGGCCAGCGCGGCCAGGATGGCGTAACGGTGGGAGATGGACTTGTCACCGGGCAGCCGGAGAGCGCCGAGCAGGTTGCGCGCGGGACGAATGGCGAGGTCGAGGGACACGCTGAGTCGAGTTTATACGGAGGCGGCGCGGCTAGAAGTGTGAACTATGCAGTGTGAACTATGAACGAAACCCAGAACTTTCGCTTCGGGCCTAAGCGCACGAGTCCTTAGGTGCGGGCGCGAGCGGCGGTAGAAACTTCGTCGAGCACGTCCTTGGGAACCTCGCGCAGGCTGAGGTTGAGCTCGAACATGGGGCTGAGGGAGCCGCGGCCCCAGCGGTTGACCTCCCAATGGGCGCGCAGGAACTTGATGTCCGGGTCGGCGGTGAGGTCGACGAGCAACGGGTGCTGGCCGCGGTAGAACTTCTGCGGGAAGCGCGCGACCGGCTGGCTGCCCCAGGCGGCGCCGTCGGCCGAGCCCCAGATGCTGACGTCGAGCGCTTCCTGCTCGACGATGTCGGTGATGGCGAGGGTAGCCAGGAAGACGCGATGGCCGGCGGTGGAAATGTCCGCAGCCGCGCCGTCGCCGTTGGCGGTGACGCGAGTGGAAGGCGGGATGAGGTGTGTTTCCAGCATGGCGGTTGAGATTCTATCAGGGTGAATGGCTATAGGGATTCCTCGACTCGCCCTCGCTTCCCGCGTCGCTGCGCCCGCGGCGTTCGGGCTCGCTCGGAATGACAATATCTAGGGACTGCCAGATGCAGGGCTGAAAGCCCTGCTCCACCCAAGTCCCGATACCTTTCACACGTCAGCCGATATTGAGCGAATCGAGGAAGCTGCGCATTAACTTGCCGGCGTGGGCGGGCTGCTCGAAGGGGCTGTAGTGGCCGGCGCGCGGGATGACCTCAAGGCGGCTGCCGGCGATGCCCTGCTGGATTCGTTCCTGTTCCGCGCGCGGGGTGAGCGTGTCTTCGGCTCCGGCGAGGACAAGCGTCGGTACCTTGATGGTCTTGAGCGTGGGAAAGGAATCCGGGCGTTCCGCCATGCCGCGCTGGACGGCAGCCAGAGCGGGCGCAGACATCACCCGCATCATCTTCAGCGCGGAGTCAACCAGATCGGGGCGTGTGGCGCGCGTGGTCTCACCGATGAGCTTGGGGAGCATGGACTGAAAGAAAGGCTCGGTGCCGTGGGCTTCGGCTTCGTCGGCGGAGCGCAGGCGGGCGAGGCGGCCTTCTTCCGTGTCCGCTCCGGCCTTGGTGTTGGCCAGGATGAGCGCGGAAACGCGCTCGGGATATCGGCGCCAGAACTCGAACAGGATGTATCCGCCGATGGAAACGCCCGCAAACACGGCGCGGCCGACGCCCACGGCGTCGCAGACGCGGGCGAGATCAGCAGCGTGTTTCTGCATGGTGGCGGGGCCATCACCTACGGTGGATTCGCCGTGACCACGCAGGTCCGGAAGCAGCAGGTGGTAGCGCGAACCCAGCAGATCGGCGACCGGCAGCCAGAAATGGTGGTGGGTGGGAAAGGGATGCAGTAGGACCACCGGCGGGCCGTCACCCAGGATCTGGCAGAAGATATCGGCGTCACGGCTGACGGTGTGCATGGCAGGGAGGAATGATAAACCAGCGAGGGAATCTGTGATTTGGTGATTTGAGAGCTCGGGGCTAAAGCCCTCGCGCCGTCGCGTCGTAACGCCGGGCTAAAGCCCGGCTCTCCCACCCCACCTCTACGCGCACACGCCAAGCGTGTTCATCGCTAGACCAATGTACCGCTGCTTGCTCGAGACCGGCGGGACTGCTTCAGTGGTTGCGGGCCTCGGCTGGGGTTCCCGCGGGAGCGGCCACAATCTCGGGCTCCTCGGGCATCACGATCCAACCGATGACGTAGGCCAACACGCCGCCGCCGCCGAACAAGGCGACCAGAACCCAGACGACGCGGATCAGGGTGACGTCGAGGTCGAAATATTCGGCGAAGCCCTGGCAGACGCCGGCGATCTTGCGGCCGTGGCGCGGGCGAATGAGCCGCTTACGGGCCACGACCACGCCCACGCGCTTGCCGCAATAGGCGCAGAGGTTGGCGTCGTCCTGGATGACCTTGCCGCAGTAGTTGCAGTACATGGAAAGCCCCTCCTCACATGATTATACGAACGGGACAGAGGAAGGTTCCGTGAACAAGCTCGTGGGGCCGCGCCTACGGTCCCTGCGCGATCACCCTCACCTGCGAATCCTGGAGGGAATAGATACATAGCTCCGGCGGCTTCCCTTCGACGTAACGCGCGAAGGAAAGGCGGGTGCCATCGGGCGACCAGTGGGGAGCAAATTCATCGGAGGTTGCCGTGCTCGTGAGGTTGGCGGCGCCGGTGCCGTCGGCGTTGATGATCCAGATATCTGCGTCGCCGTCCGGGCCCTTCTTGGAGACGAACGCGATCTTCTTCCCATCTGGCGACCACGCAGGATGGAACTCAAACGTTCCCGGCATGCGGGTGACCTGCCGGACTTCGCTTCCGTCGGCCTTCATCACAAAAATCTCGTCATCGCCAGCCCGGTCGGAGGCGAACACCACCTGCGTGCCATCGGGTGAAAAACGCGGAGAAAAATCCTTCTTGTCGTGCTCCGTGAGCTGCACCGCACCTGTCCCGTCGGCGTTCATCACGAAGATCTCCATATTGCCCGTACGATCGGAGTGGAAGACGATCCGCTTTCCGTCGGGAGACCAGTGGCCATCCCCTTCTTCGGAGGGTCGGTTCGTGAGCCTGTGGAGGCCCGCTCCGTCGGGCCCAACGCGGTAGAGCTCCTCGTTGCCGTCGCGTTGCGACAGGAACACGAGGCAACACCCGCCGGGCGACCACTGCGGCCCGAAATCCATTTTCGGGTGGTGCGTCAATTGCACGCGCCCTGTTCCGTTTACGTTTACTACGTACACTTCTTCGTTCTCGCCAAAAAACGAGAAGGCGATCCGATTTCCATCCGGCGACCAGGCCTGCGCGAACGCCAGGTCGGCAGCGGCGAGCGATAGCGAGAGCACGGCGAGCAGGCGACCCACGACGCGCATGAGACTGTCCTCCAAGTCCTTGCAGGGTACGACTATATCCCGTTCGACGACACTTGGAAGGATTGGTGAGCGCTTTCCTGGAAGAGAATCGTGCGGCTATTTGGGTGCGGGGCTCTCGCCGCGGGCTATTTTTCGTGGAACGGTTCTTTCAAATGCTTGCGCGCTAGGTCAGCCCAGCGCGAGTCCGTCGGGGCAGCGGCAAGTACCGCTTGATAGCGCTCAAGAGCCTGGCGGCGCTGTCCCATGAGGTCGTACATCTGCCCGGCGTACAGGTTGGCGCGCAGCTTGAGCTCGGCCTCGACCTGGGGCTGTTTGGAGACGTTGGCGTAGGCGTCGACCGCCTGCGCGTAGCGCCGCTGTCCCTTGAGGCTCTCGCCCAGGCCGAAATAGGCCAGTTCCAGGTGGGGCTGGTAGAAGCGCGGCGCGTTCTCGATCACGCGCTGGTAGGCGGTGATGGCCTCCGGGCCGTGCCCGGAGTCGTTGAGGATGTTGGCCACTTCCAAAGCGAAGAGGAAGTTGCGCGGGTAGAGCGTGGTGAGGCTGCGGGCGACGCCGAGGGCTTCATCGTAGCGCTGCTCGCGGCGGAGGAAGAGGCCGAGAGCGATCTTGGCGTCCACGGCGCTTTCCCCGCCCGCGTTACCCGCCTCGTAGAGGTAGCGAAGCCCTTTTTCGCGGTTGCCCCGATAGCCCGCCAGGAAGGCCGCGACTTTGACGAACAGAGGCAGGCTGCCGGCGATGTATTCGTGCACTCCGACCACGGTCTTGGCGTCGACGTAGCCAGGGTCGAGCTGGAGGATGCGCTCGTGGTCGTCACGGGCGCCCTTGGCGTTGCGCAGCGCGGCAATCCAGCTCTTCTCCACCAGGCCCATGTAGGTGGACTGCATGCCGCGAGCCACGCCACGAGCGTAGAGGGCCTCGAGGTCATCCGGCTTCGCGGCCAGGCGCTGGTCGCAGAGCGCGGTCACGCGGCCGATGAGTTCCTTGATGCGGGCGCCCGCTTTGGGGTCAGGTGGGAGCTGCTTGCGTTCGAGAAAACTGTTGTTGGCGTAGAGGCCGGTGTCAAAGGCGCCGATGCGGTACAGCTCGTGGAAAAGTACGGCGGAAAGCAGGTGATTCAGCGCGAAGGGATCGTTGGGATTGGCCGAAGCGACGCGCTCGAAGTCGCGGATGGCAGTGTCGTAGTCCAGGCTGTAGTAAGCCTCGAAGCCCGAACGCGTGAGCGGATCCAATCTTGTGCCCGAAGGCGGACGCAAGGACGGGGCTTCGGCGCTGAGCATGGGCCTGGAAGCAGGCAGGCCGAGAGCCAACGCAAGCAGCAAAACGATGGGCGAACGCAGGCGAGCGAGAAACATAGAAGCAGTTCAGGGTCGAGTTTACCGCAAGGCAGGCGCCCATCGAGCTCAGGGACCCGCAGGCTGGCTCTTCCCACTAAGGCGGGATTCCGTTAGAGTGCGCGCGTATGCCCTCGGCGCCGCCTGTGGTGCTGACGATCGCTGGGTTCGATCCGTCATCGGGGGCCGGGGTGTCGGCGGACATCAAGACCATCGCGGCGCATGGGTGCTACGGTATCGCCTGCATCACGGCGTTGACGGTGCAGTCCACGACCGGGGTACGGCGGGTGGAGGCGGTCTCGGCGCGACTGGTCCGCGAGACACTGGACGAACTGGTGGCCGACCTGGCGCCGGCGGCGGTGAGGATCGGAATGCTGGTCTCGGCGCCGATCGTGGACGCGGTGGCGGACTTTCTGGAGGCGCGCGGCCTTCCCAACGTGGTCCTGGACCCGGTGATTCGGGCGACCTCGGGAGCGGAACTGCTGGACCCAAAGGGTATCGAACGCCTGACCCGCCGGCTGCTGCCGATGGCCACCGTAATCACCCCCAACATCGACGAGGCCGCCCGGCTGACCGGTAAACCGGTCACCAACCTGGCGGAGATGAAGGCCTCTGCCCAGGAATTCCACCGGATGGGCGCCAAGGTCGTGGTGGTGACCGGGGGCCACCTGGAGCGGGCGGTGGACCTGCTCAGCGTGGCGGGAAAGGCAGGGCCGGAGCAGTCCGAGTTTGCATCGGAGCGGCAGACAACCACCTCCACCCACGGGACGGGCTGTGCCTTTGCCGCCGCCCTGGCCTCAAACCTGGCCTTAGGCCGCCAGATCCCCGATGCCGTGGTTCTGGCCAAAGCCTACGTGACCCAGGCGATCGCACGATCCTTTCCGCTAGGCCACGGAAGCGGACCCATCCACCATCTATTTCGTATGGAGCAGCCACCTCGCTCCGGGCAGGACTAGCCGCAACCGTCCCGCCAGACCTGCACCAGTTCGTGGGGTGCCTTCAAGGCTGGCGTTTCAGTTCTTAACCGGCTTGCGACTTGACTTTTCCTACTATTTTTCATATAGTTACCGGATAATCTTGGGGTGGCGGAGTGAGTATAGCGAGTTAGGCGTTACTCACCGCGGAGGTTGAATGAGACGAGTTTTAGCCGGCTTGGTGGCCGCTATGCTTCTGGCGGTCGCCGGAGGGGCGGAACCGACTCGAACTACCCCGAAGGCCAAGCCTCAAGCGGGCCTGCAAGCCAAAGCACGCCAAAAAAGGGCTCAGAACAAGCCCTACCAGGTTGGGAAAGCCTCGTGGTACGGTAGGCGCTTTCACGGGCGAACCACGGCCAGCGGTGAACCCTTCAACATGTATCAGTTCACGGCCGCCCACCGGCAACTCCCTCTAGGGACATGGGTTAGGGTCACGAACCTGAAGAACGGGCGATGGGTTGTGGTGCGCGTCAACGACCGCGGCCCGGTACCCGAGAACCGAATCATTGACCTCTCGCTGGGCGTCGCCCAGTTGCTGGGTTTCCGTGACCGAGGAATCGCCCGGGTGCGGCTGGATGTGGTCGAGCCTCCCGCCACCTTCGCACAAGTCCACAATCTGTCTGGCCTGGACTGAGGGCCGGGTATAGACTTGGGCGCGATGCCCACTGTCGCCGGTCCGCGTCCGCCCGCCAGCGCCGCCGAGCGGCTGATTGTGGCGCTGGACGTCGGTTCGGCGGCGGAAGCGCAAAGACTCGCCCAAGCCATCGGTTCCGGGGCCGGGTGCTACAAAATCGGTAAACAGCTGTTCACGGCCGAAGGCCCGGATCTGGTCAAGGAACTGACCGGAGCCGGCCGGAAGGTCTTCCTCGACCTGAAGTTCCACGACATCCCCCATACCGTGGCCGGAGCCGTGCTCTCGGCGGCGAATCTGGGCGTTTCCATGCTGACCGTCCACGCCTCCGGGGGGCGCAAGATGCTGGAGGCGGCGGTGGAGGCGGCGAGCAGGGCTCAGAAGCCTCCCCTGGTCCTGGCCGTAACGGTTCTAACCAGCCTGGGAGAGGCCGACCTGGGCGAGATCGGGGTTCCGGGCAAGCTCACCGACCAGGTGGTGCGGCTGGCCCGGCTGGCCAAGCAGGCGGGGTGCGGTGGCGTGGTAGCTTCGCCGCACGAGATTGCCGACCTGCGGCGGGAGTTCGGCCCGGAAATGGTCATAGTAACGCCCGGAGTGCGGCCGGGAGGAAGCGCAGCCGGCGACCAGGCGCGGGTGGCCACGCCCGCCGAGGCGATCCGGGCAGGGGCGGATTACATCGTAGTCGGAAGGCCGATCACGGCAGCCGCAGACCCTGAGCAAGCCGCGCGGGCCTTAGTGGCGGAAATCAAACGAGCGGCGGAAGGGCGCTCGGCAGTGGTTTCAGCCTGAGACCAGGCTGCCGGCAGCCTACAGCTTCTCGCAGAAGTCGCAGGCCGAGCAGGAAATGAAGATGCCGCCGGGAACGCCGCGCTCGCGGTCCTTGACGCGTTTGACGACGCGGGTGGGCTTGCCGCACTTGGGGCAGTCGGTGCTCTTGGCCGTATCCATGACCCTCTGACGGTCGGCCGTCTTGGCGATTTTTGCGCCTCGCATGAATGAATTCTCCCTGGAAATGAAGGCGTCGGTGGGAAGGACCTAGCGGTCGTGCTGGCCGCGCCACTCTCCGACACCGATAAACAGATACAGCAAAAAACCCAGCACAAACAGCATAACCGCCCGCAGGTCCTGCGTCCAGATGCTGAAGCCCAGGCAAAGAGCAAACAGGACAAGGGCGGCGCGACGCAAGGTGAAGCGGCGGCTTCCGGAAGCGGCCGGCGTGGGAACGGAGTGCCCGGGCATCGGGACTCCATTGTAATCCGGGGGCGCGCGCCGTAACCTTGCTGCGAGCGGGCAATCTATTACGGTAGTGGCTCCTGAAGGAGCTGCGACGAACATCCCAAGGAGAGAAATGATGAAGCGAGTTTTGTTGTCCCTGATGATGGTGGCGGTGGCGGCCACCGTGGCCCTGGCGGGCGGCAAGAAACAGACCCTGAACGGACACCTGGTGGACATCATGTGCAGCAGCGAGCATGCCTCCGAAGGCGAGGCCTTCGGCGCCAAGCACAGCAAGGAATGCCTGCAGATGCCTGACTGCGTGAAGAGCGGCTACGCGGTGCTGACGGCGGACAAGAAGGTGGTCAAGTTCGACGCCAAGGGCAACGAGGAAGCGAAGAAGCAGTTGGCGGCCCTGGCCAAGGAGAAGGACATTCGTGTGTCGGTGACGGGGACGGTGGAGGGAGACACTATCCAAGTAGCGTCGATGCAGGTGGAGTAGTCCCAGAGCCCGGTTGTCGATCGGGTTGGGCCGCAGGCCGGAGGGCCGGCGGCCCGTTGTTTGTTTACACCCTCCCGCGGCGTTTGTTAATTTCTAAGGGTCTTACCGAGCGGACGCGCCGCAGCGAGCGCCCGCCCTGCCGAGCCATCATCGAGCCCAAATCCGAAGCGAGAAGACCGTCATGGCCATGAAATTCAAGGGAGTGGACTTTATCGAGTTCGATTCCCTGCTGAACGAAGACGAACGCCTGGTGCGCGACACCACGCGCAAGTTCATCGAAGAGAACCTGATCCCCATCATCGAACAGTGCAACCGTGACGGGCGCTTTCCGCGCGAGCTGGTGAAGCCCATGGGCGACCTGGGCTTTTACGGGGCGAGCCTGAAGGGCTATGGCTGCGCGGGGATGTCTAACGTGGAGTACGGCCTGGTGATGCAGGAACTGGAACGCGGCGACAGCGGCTTGCGCTCATTCGTGAGCGTGCAGTCGGCGCTGTGCATGTATCCCATTTACGAGTTCGGCAGCGAAGAGCAGAAACAGAAGTGGTTGCCGGCGATGCAAAAGGGCGAGAAGCTGGGCTGCTTCGGGCTGACCGAACCGCAGTTCGGCTCCAATCCGGGGGGGATGCTGACACGCGCCAAGAAGGACGGCAACGACTACATTCTGAACGGGGAGAAGATGTGGATCACCTCGGGCACGATCGCCGACCTGGCCATCATCTGGGCCAAGGTGACGGACGAGGGCGACAAGATCCGCGGATTCATCGTGGAAACCGACCGGCCGGGCTTTTCGGCACAGGACGTGCACGGCAAGTGGTCGCTGAGGGCGTCAGTGACTTCGGGGCTCTCGCTGCAGGACGTGCGGGTACCAGCGTGCAATCTGCTGCCGAAATCGGGCGGCCTGAAATCTCCGCTGATGTGCCTGAACCAGGCGCGCTACGGGATCGCGTGGGGAGGCGTAGGAGCAGCCATGTCCTGCTACGACACCGCGCTGCAGTACGCGCAGGTGCGCAAGCAGTTCCACGACCAGCCCATCGCCTCGCACCAACTGGTGCAGGAGAAGCTGGTGTGGATGATCAGCGAAATCACCAAGGGGCAACTGCTGGTGCTGCAGGTGGGTCGCATGAAGGACCAAGGGCGGGCGCAGCATTACCACATCTCCATGGCCAAGCGGAACAACGTATGGATGGCGCTGGAGTGCGCGCGGCTGGCGCGGGACATACTGGGAGCCAACGGAGTGGCCGACGACTATCCCATCATGCGGCACATGATGAACCTGGAATCGGTGAAGACCTACGAAGGAACGCACGACATTCACGCCTTGATCATCGGATCGCAAATCACGGGAATCGACGCGTTCTAGCGCAGCAGTCAGCAGTCAGCACTCAGCCCTCAGCGACCAGCGAAGGCACGAGGAGGAGGGATGGCGACGCAGGTGAAGCCCGAAAGCAAGACCAACACTTTTTCGAAGCACATGGAGTTCGAGCTGGCCCTGGAGTTTCTGCGGGTGGTAGAGGATGCCGCCATTGCGTGCGCGAAGACCATGGGCCAGGGCGAGCGCAAACATTCCGACCATGTGGCCGTGGAGGCCATGCGGCGGACGATGGACACCGTGCCCATGCGGGGCACCATCGTGATCGGCGAAGGTGAACGCGACGAGGCTCCCATGCTCTATATCGGTGAGCAGGTCGGCGCGCCGCCGGTAGACGGCGTGGAGTTTGCCGAGGTGGACATCGCGGTAGATCCGCTGGAAGGCACGAACCTGTGCGCTACTGGGGCACCCAACGCCATCACGGTGCTGGCGGCTTCCGAGCGTCACGGATTGCTGCACGCGCCCGACTGTTACATGGAAAAGCTGGTGGTGGGTCCGTCATGCAAGGGGGCCGTGGATCTGGACGCGCCGGTAGCGGACAACCTGAAAGCCATCGCCAAACGCCTCAGCCGTGACGTCGAAGACCTGGTGGTCATCGTGTTGGACCGGCCGCGGCACGAGAAGCTGATTGCCGATATCCGCAAGGCTGGAGCGCGCATTCGACTGATCGGCGACGGAGATCTCTCGGCCGGCATCAGCGCGGCGGTCATCGGCACCGGAGTGCACGCGGTGATGGGCACCGGCGGAGCTCCGGAAGGAGTGCTGACGGCGGCAGCGCTGCGCTGCTTGAACGGCGAAATCCTGGCACGGCTGGTGATCGACAAACCGCAACTGGAAGAGCGCATCGCCAAGATGGGCATCAAGGACAAGAAGAGAATCTACCGGACGGAAGACCTGGCGCCGGGCAAGAACATCATCTTCGCCGCCACCGGCGTGACCGACGGCTCGCTCATGCGTGGCGTGCGCTTCTTCGGCGAAGGCACGCGGACTACTTCCCTCATCATGACCATGGAGACCGGAAAAGTCCGGTTCGTGGATTCAATCCACCTGGAGAAGCGGGAGGATGTGAAGGTGCGGTTCGCCTAAGTGAGGTCTCAGTTCCCGGTTCTCAGTTCTCAGTGAACGCTGAGCCCAAAAAAGGCCCGGCCCCTAACTTCATCCTAGCTGGCCGCTTGCCATTCCGCGGGCGGCCATTCCACCGGCGTGCCTTCGAACAACGGGACGCAATCCTCAATGCGGCGGTTGCCGTCGTGGATGGCGAAGCGGGCGGGCTTGCCGCTGGAGGTATGACTCCAGAGCGAGACTCCAGCGTAGGCGCCATCGTTGCGCAGGATGTAGAAGATCATCTCGACGAAGCGCAGCCGGGTCATGTCGTTGTTGAAGTTGCGGGCGATGCGACGCAAGGCGTCCAGGCCGGCTTCTTTGGGCTCCATGCCACGGCGCATGTTTTCCACGACCGTGTGCGCACCGCAGATCTTGATGCATTCCTCGCCGCGGCCGGTGGCCCCAGCGGAGCCTACGTCCTGATCGGTCCAGCAGCCGGCCCCAATGATGGGCGAATCGCCGACGCGGCCGGGAATCTTCCAGGCAAGACCGCTGGTGGTGGTAGCGCCGGACATTTCACCCTTTGCATTGACGACCGAGACGTGAATGGTGCCGGTCGGCGGAAAGAGCACGCGCTCGATAGCGTCGCGACGGAACCCCGGCTCGATGCCCAGGCGTGCAGCGACTTCCTCCATCCAGCGAATCTTTTCCCGGAAGGCCTGTTGGGGTGGGTTTGCAGTGGGAGGTGTCCACTTTGGATCGCTTAGACCGGGCCCCCAGGAGTCGGCGCGCGACATGGTCTCCTTCCATAGGAGCCAGGTCTTGCGGGAACGGTCCGTCAGCAGGTTCTCCTCCGGGAAGCCATGGGCGCGGGCAAAGCGCGCGGCGCCTTCGGCCACCAACAGGAGGTGATCGGTGCGCTCCATGACCGTCTTGGCGAGCATGGAGACGTTCCTGATGCCGCGCACGGAAGCCACGGCCCCGGCACGGCGCGTAGGGCCGTGCATGCAACAGGCGTCGAGCTCGACTACACCTTCCTCGTTGGGCAGGCCGCCAAGGCCGACTGAATCGTCGGCGGGATCATCTTCCTGGGCGCGACAGATGAAGAGAGCAGCGTCCAGCGTGTCGCCGCCGCGTTCGAGCATCTGGTAGGCGCCCTCCTGCGACTGACTTCCGGTCACCTTGCTGATGATGGCGGGTCGGCGGGGAGAAGAAGCCGGCTCTTGGGCCGCGACGTCAAGCCCCAAGGCGGCGGCAGTCATGCTGCCGGCGACGAGAAAATCCCGGCGGGAAGGCTTCATGGAGGACCTCCTGGGAAGAGCGGAAGAATAGCACGAGGGCGGCCAACGGCCGCCCTCGCGGTGTCAAACGACGGATGCCGGTTCGTCTATCCGGCGATGGCCTGCGTCGTACTGCGATCGGCGCGGAAGCGCAGGAGGGCGCCGATACGGCCGGCGGCCGAGAACTCGGCGTGCTCGGCGACGCAGGCCAGGTTCGCCCCACCCCGCAGCGCGCGCGTGACCAGATGGTCGGTAACGTTCTCCAGTTCCCGGGTGGGTTGGCCGCATACGGCACAACTCGAAACCAGGCGGTAGTCCAGGTGGTCGCAGTGCGGACACTCGACGGCCTGGGCCTGGAAACCTTCGTCGAGCACCAGGGTCTGGACCTCGCCACGCTCCAAGGCGTTCAGCACGCGGCGCAAGCCGAGGGCGCCCCGGCCGTTGCGGCGCGCCTCCGCGAGCACTTCCTCCACCAGGCTGCCGCGGTGCGCCGTCTCAAGCTCATCCAGACGCTTCTCGACGTGGTCGCGGATCTCATCGGGCGTGGTCTGCACAGGATCGAGCGAATTGCGGCCCAGCAGGCGTCCCTTGAGATAGGGATGCAGCAGGGGCTCGAACTCCGACCAGACGTCATCACGGCAGAAGACGAGCAACTTGTCGCAGCCGCCGGTGAGCATCAGGTCACGGGCGCGGGCGGCGACGCGGCGGAAGTGCCGGTGCGCTTCCGCATCGAGGTGGCGTTGCGAGTGGCCGGCGTCATAACCCAGAAATCCCTCACTCGCACCGTGGGGCGGCAGCTCGTTGCGGAATTCGTCCTTGAGGCGGATCTCGCCCACGACGAGCTCGAAGAAGCGCGCGCGCTCACGATCGAGCCCCACGACCAGGCAGCGGGAAAGCCGCTCGCCCAGGGCCAACAGGGGCCGCAACTGGAAGCGGGAGTTGAGGAACACCTCGGTGCGCCCAAGACGGGCAGGCAGGTCATACTGGCGCCAGAAATCGCGCGCCGGGCAGGCGAAGATGGCGCGGGCGCGATGGTGATCGCCGTGCCAGAGTTCGTTCATGGCCAGGATGCGTTCCAGGTCGCGACGGATACCTGCGGCCGAGCCGCCGTTGGCCGGCAGACGGCGCAGGGCGTCGCGAACTTTTTCCTTCACGGCCACGACCTCGCCGTGATGGGACTTGTCCTGGGGCGGGATGGGTTGGAAGTAGAAACTGACGGCACCACCTTCCGGCGATTCCAATTCGGCCAGATGGCGAAGCTCGTCGCGAGTAATCATAAGGGCCTCCGGAAGAAACCAGGATCAGGCTGTCTTGGAGTAATGCAAGACGCGCTCACGGAAGACCTCCGGGCCCGGGAGCGTACGGCGCAGGTGCTCGCGGGCGGCGGCGATCGAGGCGCGGACGTCGTCTACGGAACGGTCGGTAGCCGCGGCGATCTCCTCGACGGTAAAGCCCTCAATGGCGAACAGGACGAAGGCTTCCCGGTCGCGGGCCGGGGCGTGCAAAAGCGCGCTCTCGACCTGCTGCAGGATCTCGTCGGAGGCCGCGATCTCCTCAGGGGTGAGGGCGCGGCGGTCGGCTATGACCTCTTCTTCGAGTAAGAGCTCATCGGGCTGGTGATACTGGAGTTGGGAATCGTCCGAAGCGCGGACGTTCTGCTTGCGCGCCGAGGTTTCCAGCGGAACCGCCGTGGGAACATGCTCGTGGTTGCGCGCGTCAATCTCCGAAAGGGCACGGATGGAAAGCCGGTAGAGCCAGCGTTCTAGCGACAGCGGCTGGGGACGCTCCTCGCCGTCGGCCAGGGCAGTGGCGATCACTTCGTCGATCACCTCGTCGCGCGTGATCCAGCCCGGCTCAATCAGGTCACTGGCCTCGCGATAGCGCAGTTCGCGATCCACGAAACGCTCCAGGCGCGCCAGGTTCACATTGACATAGGAACGGATGTCGGCGTCGGTGACGCTGGGGGCGGTCACGGCGGCCACGGTCTTCTCAAACGGGACCGCGGGAACCGCCTGGCGGCCGGCGCGGCGGCGCCACTTGTGCTGGTTGCGCAGCAGTTCCTTGTGCTTGTTGAGCTGCGCCAGCAGGTCGGAGAAGGCGGCCTTGGCGGCCTGCACGGCGGTGGGCGCGGAGTCGTGCGCGGCCAGTTGCCCGGAGGGCAGGCGCAAGTTCAGGGCCACGCTGACGGAGGCTCGCGAGGAGTTGGGCTCCACACTGCCGTGGAGATGGACGAGCTCCGGGCGGAAAGCGTGCAAGCGGCGCTCGAGCTTCTCTACCTGGGCCTGGAATTCCTTCTCGACATCGGGGGTCTTGGCGGTTTTGTAACTGAAGTGCACGTTCATGGGAGCCTCGGAATGAGCGAGTCCACTGCACCCACGACTCGGGCCGGCTGACGACTGCCGACAACCCGATTTTACACCCCGAGGAAAAGTGTCAAGGGCAAATCTGCTGATACCCGACCCACCGCAACCTTTTCAACTTGACTTTTGTGCAGAAGGGGGAATCAGACAGCCACGGTGAAGGAGGCGTCGTTACGAGTAACCGGGCGGTAGAGAGTGTCGCGCTCGACGGGCTCCCGGCCAGCCTCGCGGATGAGGCGGATCAGTTCCTGGCGGCGGAGGCCCTGCGGGGTAGTAGCGCCAGCATCGTGGTAAATCTTCTCTTCGACTACCGTGCCGTCGATATCGTCGGCGCCGAAACGCAGCGTGACCTGGGCCACCTTGGGCGTCACCATCTGCCAGTACGACTTGATGTGGGAGAAGTTGTCCAGCACCAGGCGGCCGATGGCGATGTTTTTGATGTCGGCCAGGCCGGTGGTCTTGGGCAAATGGCGAAGGGCGGTGTGCTCCGGGTGGAAGGCCAGGGGAATATAGGTCTGGAAGCCGCCGGTTTCGTCCTGCAGGGCGCGGAGCTTGAGCAGGTGGTCGACGCGGTCCTCGTCGGTCTCGACGTGTCCGTACAGCATGGTGGCGTTGGAGCGTAGGCCGATCTGGTGGGCGATGCGAGCGGTATCCAGCCACTGGTCGCCATCGATCTTGTGGTCGCAAATGATGTGACGGATGCGGTCGGCAAAGATCTCCGCTCCGCCCCCAGGCAGAGATTGCACCCCGGCGGCCTTGAGCTGCTCCAGGGTCTCGCGAATGGAGAGCTTGGCACGCTTCGCCAGGTAGGCGACCTCCACCATGGTGAAGGCCTTCAGGTGCACCTGGGGGAAGCGTTCCCTCAGTCCGCGAATGAGGTCGAGGAAGTACTGGAAGGGCAGGTCGGGATGCAAGCCGCCGACGATATGAAACTCGGTAATCGCATCGGTCCAGCCGGAGGCCGCGGTCTGAAAAGCCTCTTCCAGGGCCATCGTGTAGGCGCCGGGAGCGTCCTGCTTGCGGCCGAATGCGCAGAGCCGGCAGGCCGCCACACAGACGTTGGTGGGATTAATGTGGCGGTTGACGTTGAACCAGGCCACGTTGCCGTGCATGCGCTCGCGGACATGGTTGGCAAGCCAGCCCAACGCCAGCACATCTCCGGAACGGTAGAGCGCAAGGGCGTCCTCAGGATTCAGACGTACGCCCGACATCACCTTTTCGTGGATGGGAACCAGGCTCGGGTCGTCGGTCTGAAAGGAGTGTGTCATGCGCAAGTCGATGATACCGCATGGTTACCGCCCGTACTCAGCAGGCGCGTGAACGGGCGAACCCTAGGAAACGAACGGATGCGGTGAACTGAATGAAATCACCGGCTGGAGACTGGGTCCGTCAGACGCGGACGACGTTGGATGCCTGCAGTCCCTTCGGTCCTTGGGTAACCTCGAACTCTACTGTTTCGCCCTCGTTAAGCGTGCGGTAGCCATCGGACTGGATGGCGGAGTAGTGGACGAATACGTCGCCTCCCTTCTCCCGCTGAATGAAACCGTACCCCTTCGTGGCATTAAACCACTTCACCGTGCCTCTTTCCCTCATCGCTGCTGTTGCTCCTTGCTGCTGGCCGCGGGCCCCAAAAGACAAAAGCCCCGAGGGCCATTCTGCCCCGGGGCTTCAGTCATGAGAACCCGTCGCTCACCACGCCAGACTCAAGGGCGATTATAGGGGGAAAGTCAAGGGTTTGGTAGAGCCAATTCGGGGTGGCTAGGGGCGGAGGAGGAGGTCGCCGGCTACGAATGCGAAAAAGACCAGGGAAATCACGCCGTTCAGGGTGAAGAACGCGGCATTAAGCCGACTGAGGTCCCGAGGCGACACCAGGGCATGCTCGTAGACCAGGAGTAGTCCGACGACTGCGACCCCGGCCATGGCCAGGGTACCAAGCGAGAACAGGGCCATCAGGGCGACCAGGAGCAGAAGCATCAGGCCGTGCAGGACGCGGGCAATCCAGAGGGCGGAAGCGATACCGAAGGCGCTGGGAATGGAGTGCAGGCCTTGCTCCCGATCGAAGTCGTAATCCTGGCAGGCGTAGAGGATATCGAAGCCTGCCACCCAGAGGGTGACGGCGGCGGTCAGGACCAGAATGCGTGGGTCGAATGAACCCCGGACGGCAATCCAGGCCGCGGCCGGGGAAATTCCGAGCGCAAAACCCAGGACGAGGTGTGACCACCGGGTATAGCGCTTGGTGTACGAGTAAAGCAGAATCACCGCCAGTGCGACAGGAGAAAGCGCGAACGCGAGGGGGTTGAGTTGCGCCGCCGCGAAGATGAGCCCTGCGGACGCAGTGAGCACGAACAGGAAGACAAAGCGGCGCGAAAGCGTGCCGGTCGGCAGGGCGCGAGTGCGGGTGCGGGGATTGGCGGCATCGAGCGCGTGGTCGGCGAGGCGATTGAAGGCCATGGCCGCGGATCGTGCCGACACCATGGCCACCACGATCCAGAGGAGCTGGTGTGCCGTCGGCCAGCCGCCGGCCGCCAGCATGGCTCCGCAGAGTGCGAACGGGAGCGCGAAGACGGAATGCTCCCACTTGATCATCTCCAGAGTGGTTCGGATGTCGCGCAGCAGGGGCACAAGAAGATTGTAGCGGCGCGATGGGAAGAATGGACGGTCGAGCAGCGGGTCGAGTATGCCGCCCGTAAACCGCACGCCGCAGCCGGCTTGTCAGGAGCCGGAGAAGCCCTCGCGGCCGATGAGGGGCACAAAACGGCAGCCATCCAGGTGGGTCACGAAGGTGCCGCCGGATTGTTTGCGGATGAGCTGCAGCTCCTGGGCGAAAGTGGAACCGACCGGCACAATCATGCGGGCGCCTTCGCGTAGCTGGTCGAAGAGCGACGGTGGAACCTGCGGCGCGGCGGCGGCAACGATGATGGCCTCGAAGGGAGCGGCCTCCGGCCATCCCAGGGTGCCGTCGCCTACGCGCACGTGAACGTTGGTGTAACCCAGCCGAAGGAGGGCTTCTTCCGCGCGCATGGCCAAGCGCGGCTGGCGCTCGATGCTATAGACCTCGCGCGCCAGCTCGGCGAGCAACGCTGTCTGGTAGCCGGATCCCGTGCCGATCTCCAGCACGACGTCCTCAGGCCGCAGCGCCAGCGCCTCCAGCATCGCGGCTACCACGTAGGGCTGGGAGATGGTCTGGCCCTCGCCGATGGGCAGCGGAAAGTCGCCATAGGCGTCATCGTGGTGCTCCGGCGGCACGAAGAGGTGGCGCGGCACCTGCGCCATAGCGGCCAGGACACGCTCGTCCCGGATGCCGCGTGCACGGAGCTGCACTTCCACCATGGCCAGGCGGCGCATCCGGTAAGGATCGGCTTGTGAAGCGCCGGCCACGCCCTTCCCTCGACCTCCCTTTTTACTTCTTTCGCTGCCGGATCCTCAACTCGAAACCGACGATGCCGTTCTGGTCGCGCACCGCCACCAGGGAAACATTGCGGCTGAGGTAAAACTCGCCCTGGATCACCTGCTGCGAGGACTGGGAAAGGTTGGTGATGTAGGTGAGGGTCACCTGCGGCGAAACCTGCTGCTCGATGGTCAGGCGGGCGCCGGGATTGTTCTCCGGGCCGCCGACCTGGGGATCGATCTTGATGCGGCTTACGCCGAACAGCCGTTGCACGCGGCTGCTGAGCGTGGCATTCAGCGCGGAGCCCAGCACGGTGTTGGCCACATCCTCACCGAAGGTGTCCGTGGTTTGCCGGGTCAGGACCGTCTCCTCGCGGGTGCGGCCGAGGGCCAGCAGGGCGATGATATCCGGCGTGGGCAGCGGCGGGTCCGAGCGGTAGCTGGTGGTCAGATGGTCCAGAGGACCGTGCAGCCCAATGGAGATGTCGTACTGACGGACACGGGCCGAGGCGTCCAGATTCAGCACCGGCTCGACGCGCACCGGATTGGAGAACGTGATCTCACCCTGGTTGATGCGGTAGTCGGTGCCGCCAAACGTGACGCGACCATCGGAGATGTCGATGCGACCGAGCACGGCGGGGGCCGCCGCGGTGCCGCGCACGTGCAGATCCACGTCGCCAGAGATGCGCGCGAGAGAGGTCTGGACCTCCAGCGAGGGCGTGGAAACCACGTGCACGTCGAAGCGCATCCTTTCCACGATGTCGGCAGGGCCGGGGAGGGCCATCGGGGTGCGCTGCGTGGCCAGATAGGCGGCAAAGTCGAACTTCGGACTGACGCTGAAACGCCGCACGGTAACCTCGCCGGAGAGCAACGAGCCCCCCGCCGAGCCCACGAACCGCAGGTCTGCGTCCGCCACTGAGCTGACGCCGGGAGGATGGCGCAGCCGGATCTCACGGCCGCGAATGGTGAGGTCGAAAAAGAGGCCCCGGTAATAGGCAATAGAGCCGCCAAGGTCCAGCGTCCCCCCACCGGTGCGCGCGGTGAGCGATTCGATCTGCAACCGGTTCTGGTTGAAGGTCATGTGGCCATTGATGTTGCTCAGGGCGTTGGGCGCGTCGATGAAGGCTACCGAAGCATCCGCAATGCGCAAGTTGCCCAGCAGGTTGGGCTGCTGCGCGGTGCCGGTGATCGTGAGGTCTACCGTGGCATCGCCGGATGCCTGGAAGTTGGGGTCGATGGACTGCAGCAGGCGGAAGTTCGCCCGGCCCTCGGCGCGCAAATCCAGGCGGCGCGCGCCGAGGAACTCGACCCGGCCTTGCGCCGAGAGGTCGGTTCCTTCGCCGACGATGTGGAGGCGTTTCAGATTCAGGGCGCCCTGGCTCACAGCGAACTGGATGGGGCCGTCGTTTGCCAACTCCACGCCGGCGATCTCGGCAGCTAACTGCGATATTTCACCCTCGAGCTCCAAGCTCTGGCGATCCGCAAGCGGACCCGTAAGGTCGAGCTGCCCGGAAACGGCGGAGTGCCCGGTGATGCGACCGGGAACAACCGCACGCAGCAGCGGATCGACGTCCAGCCGGGAGAAGCGCAGAGAAAGACGGGCGGGCCAGCCCTCCTGCAGGCCGACCTGGCCGTCGGCCGTGAGCTCGCCCACGCGAAAAGCGGAACGAGCGGTCAGGTGCAGCGTTCCGGAACGCGTCGCGGCGTGGACTTCCAGGTCGCCGGCCTCTTCCCCGTTGAGCACGAGACCTGTCAAGCGAACATCCGACGAGATTTCCGGTTCCGCTGCTGTCCCGTGGCCTTGCAGTTGGAATGAAAGCCGACCGTCGGTCGAGAAGCGCGGATGCTGCAGGCGGCGGAAACTGGAAAGCTGGAAACCCGACCCATCGAGGTCGAGGCGGAAGGAACGATCGGCGAAGCGCCAGGCGGCTGTACCGGTGGCGCGCCCGCCGTTCTGCGCAATGAGGAGTTCGCCCAGCTGGATCTCGCCGTGTTGCATGCGAATCCCGGAGGCGAATGCACGGAAAGGCTCACCGAAGAGTTCGGCTTGCCTTACTTCCAACTTTCCTTCTCCCCGCGGATCCACCCAGGTGCCGCGGGCAGAAAACTCGAAATCCAGGGTTCCCCGAACCGGGTAGCTAGTCCCGGTGAAGGACTGCAGCCGGTCCAGGGAGGCGTCGCGCACACGAAGATGCCCAGTCAACGGCGCGGCTTCCGTGAAACGGCCGTTGCGAAGCTCGGTAGCCAGGTCGAAGGTGATCGACGCGGCATCATGTCGCAGCTCGGCTGCGCGAATCTCAAGGCGCTCGGCGGAATAGACCAGACGGGTCGAGAGAGAGTCGAAACGCAGAGCGAGCGGACCGGCATCGGCACTCGCAGGCCGGATGACACCAAAATCCGCGGCCGTCAGTTGACCCTCGAGGCGTGGGGACTTCAAGTTGCCGGAGAGATGCCCTTCGAAAGCGGCGCGGCCTTCGGGCTCAAGCTGGAGCGGAAGCGCGGAAGCGAGCACATCCATGACGGTGCGCACTTCGGCTAGTTGATCCGACGCCAAAGACAGCCGCAGCGAATCGCCCGGCGAACCCAGCGCTCCTGCGGCCTCCAGACGCGATGCCGGGGTGACCAGCTCCAAGTGTTCGACTCGGAGCATTCCGGCGGCGGGACGATAGGCGCCCACGAGAGCGCCCGTGACGGGCCAGTCTCCCGGCTGAAGCGCTGGTGGCGGCGAGACATCGAGCGAAAACTCCCAGCCCGCGGCCGCAAGCGTGTCGCGCCAGGCTAGCTTCACGGTGCCTCCCACGCTGCCGGCGGCGTTCAGGCGCGAGAGAGGAAGCGGGTCCGCGGACAGAGCAGCCGCCAGCGCGCCGAGTTGAATACCGGTGAGCTTGAGATTCGCCGTGCCTTCCTGTGCCGGCGATCCGCCGGCATTTCGTGGCGCCCGGCGGTACAACGCCGCCGACCCGGCAACGTTGCCGCCCAGCGCATGGGCAAAGAGGCTAGAGATCTCGAGTCGCTCCCGGTCGACTGCAAACTGCGCTCCCCCGGCGATTCCGGAAAGGCGCAGCGAAGGAGCCTGCCAGGCGATGCCGGTCCAGCGCAGCCTTCCTGACGAGGAAAACGCCGACAGCGGGCCGCTTCCCTGGCCGCTGATCTCGATCTGCCCGGCGCGAAGTGCCGGAAGCTGAAGAACAGGGCTGAACTCGCGAACGTCGAAAGCGCCGGAGTAGTCCACCCTCAGCTCCGGATTGGCAAAGTCATCCACTCGGCCTGTCGCCTCCAGGCGAGAACCCTTCGAGTTCCACTGCAGGCTGGTAATCTCGAGGGCTTTCGCCCAAAGGCGGAAAATCACGCGCGTATGCGATGCAAGCGGGGGCGCGGCACGGTAATGAAGCTCGATGGCGTCCAGAGAAAGGTCGCCGTCATAGCGGCGCTCCAGCGCGCGATAGGCCAGGGAGAGGGAGGCATTCCGAACGGTTAGATCGAGCGGAACGCGGCGTTCGTTCCAGAACAGCTCACCGCTCGCAAGGTCGAGGCGGTCCACGGACAAGGCCGCGACATTCGGTGGGCTGCCCAGTTCCCGGGCGTCTTGCGGCTGGGGCAGATTGAGGGCGCCGTCGGGGAAGGTGATTAGGTGGACCGTGGGCCGTGTCACCGCGATCTCGCGCACGCCAAAACTGGGACTGAAGAATGAAAGCACCTTGAGTCGCACCCGCACCGAATCGACGTGGACGAAGGGGCGTTCTCCGGTCGGCTCGCGTCCGTGCAGCACCAAGTCGCGAGCCTCGAAGGCGAGGCTCCAGAGGTCCCAGTGGAAGGAACCGATATCAACTCGGGCGCCGGTCGCGCGCTCGATGCCTTCTACCAAAGCGGTACGCAAACGAGTTTCAAAAGCCTCACTCGACAGGTACCAGCCCGCGAGCAACATGCTCACCAACAGCAGGATGAAGAGACGCAGCAGCCACTTACCACGGCGTCGCGGCTTGGGAGTGGGCTGGCTCATCGCACCTGAATCTCCGTTTGTCCGCGTAGTGCCTGCAACCAGGTGGTGACCAACTCGTTGACGCGCTGCTCCGTCAGCACGCGCTCGATCCGGGCGCGCACTTCGGCCACCGGCGGCACGGGTGCGTTCTGCGCGCGAAGTTGCGGCGCGAGTTGGTCACGATAGTAAGTTTCGACCGAAGGCGGGTCGACGAAGACATTGGGCCGAAAACGCTGGTCGATATAACGCTCCAGGTTGAGTTGGATGGCCAGGCGCTGGCGGAGGATAGCTTCGGTCAGGCCGTACCGGGCGAGCAGGTCGTGCCAG
>DATIGQ010000001.1 GCA_035454605.1 Terriglobales bacterium | reverse complement strand
GACGCCTTGGAGGCAGAATGAATGTCCCCGCTGTCCACAAGGAGGTCCATGTCCACGTTTGCCGCTCGCCCGTCTGATGTCGCCACGCTCGACGCGATCCTGCACGCGATGTACGAGGTCATCTCCGGGCCGGTCGGGCAGACGCGCGACTGGGACCGGTTCCGTTCCCTGTTCGTGCCGGGCGCCCGCCTGATGCCGGTCATCTCGCCGCCCGGCGAACCCGCGCGGGTCCGTGTGCTGAACCCGGAAGATTACATCCGCCGGGTCGAGCCCATCTTCGCCCACGAGGATTTCTGGGAGCGGGAGTCCAGCCGGGAGGTCACAATCTTCGGGCGGGTGGCGCACGTCCTCAGCCACTACGAGTCGCTACACGACCTTCAGGGCAAGCCCTTCGATCGCGGTACCAACAGCATGCAACTGTTCTGCGACGGGAGCCGCTGGTGGATCGTGAGCGCCATGTGGAACACGGCGCGCAGCGAGTAGCCGGTCAGGCGGGGTTGACACTCTCTCCGGGGCCGAGCCGGTAGAACGATTTATAAGGACCGTGGTGGAGGCCCCGGGCAGATTCGAACTGCCGACCCGCGGTTTAGGAAACCGCTGCTCTATCCAATCTGAGCTACGGGGCCGTCTTGTTAGCTTCATTCTCGCACGGTATTCCCCCGCGACGGAACTGCCACACAACTCATCTAAGTAAGTAGGGTTTGATCATATGGAGGCAAGGTTATGAAGTACCTGTGGAGTTTGTTGCTCATGGCGAGCTTGGGTTCCGGAGCGGCTCTGGCCCAGAGCTACCGGGAGCAGAACTGGAAGGCCCTGGGCACGTTGCGTAACGCGCGCTTCGTGTACGTCACCAGCTACGACGGACCGCAGTTCTCGCCCTATCTGCTGCCGGAGGACCGGGCGGCCATCGCCCGCGTCCAGCAGGCAGTGCAGGGCTGGGGCGGTTACATCGTGGTCTACCGGCCGCAGCAGGCGGACATGGTCCTAGTGGTCCAGAGCCGTCCTTCGGAAGACGTGCTGGCCGTCTACGGCCCCGGCATGTGGCCGCGCGGCACCTACTTGTGGCGTGCGTACCGGGAGAACGGTTTCTCCGCGGAGCATTCCGCCTTGCTCACTGCGCTGAAAGCCGACCTGGATCGCACCAAGGCCGAATGAACTCACTAGGATGAGTGTATGAAGACGGCGCTGTACAGCACGGTTGTGCTCGCCGCTTTTCTGATGGCGCTGCCGAAGCCCGCCGCCGGCCAAGACGAAAGCAGCTTCGACGACTTTTACGCGTCGTTCAAGAATGCGGTCATGCAGAAAGACGAAGCCGCCCTCAGGAAGGTCATGGCCGCCCGCTTCAGCTTCATCCGGGCGACGAACGTCGCGCCGGACGTCGTCTTCCAGGGACTGGCTCTGGATCACGGCCGGCAATGGGCGAACCTGCAGCAAGCCGTGCAGGGACAGCCTGTCCTCTATCGTGGCCGGCAGGGCCGGGTGTTCTATGTGCTGCCATGTACGCCGACCGATGTCATCTACAACTGCGCAGTCGTCTTCGGGCAGGACGCGCAGGGCGGTTGGCGCTGGAAGGGCATGGTCATGCCCACGCGATCTGGGTAAGGTCGTTACCTGGGTCGTCCTGGGGCCGCAGCGCTCGAGCTTTCTCGGGTTTGACTCTCCCGTTTCGCGCAGATAACATTGGCGTTTCGGTCGCGGACTCCCTCAACGATGCTCGGCCAGACTGTCTCTCACTACCGCATCACGGAAAAGCTCGGCGGCGGTGGCATGGGGGTGGTCTTTCGCGCCGAGGATACGCGGCTCAACCGCAGCGTAGCGCTCAAATTCCTGCCCCAGGAATACGCCGGGGATGAATCGGCGGTGGAGCGCTTCCGGCGCGAGGCTCGCGCCGCTTCGGCCCTGAACCATCCCAACATCTGCACCATTTATGACGTGGACGAGTTCTCCGGCCAGCCTTTCATCGCCATGGAACTGCTGGAGGGTGAGACGCTCCGCCACCGCATCGCCTCGGCCGGCGCTTTCCCCGTGGACACCCTGGTCGAGCTGGCGCACCAGATGGCGGACGCCCTCGATGCCGCCCACAGCAAAGGGATCGTGCACCGCGACATCAAGCCCGCCAACATATTCCTCACCCGCCGCGGGCAAGCGAAGATCCTGGATTTCGGCCTGGCCAAGCTCATTCCCATGCGCCAGAAGGTGGGCGAAGCGGTGGGCGTGCTGGTGGAGACCGCCGGCGGCCTGGCCGGCTCGGACACGCTCACCAGCCCCGGCTCTACCGTCGGCACCGTGGCCTACATGTCGCCGGAACAGGCCCGCGGCGAGGAACTCGACGCTCGCACCGATCTCTTTTCTTTCGGCGCCGTGCTCTACGAAATGGCGACCGGCGAGCTTCCCTTCCCCGGCAACACTTCGGCCGTGATTTTCGACGGCATCCTCAACACCATTCCCAAGTCGCCGTTACGGCTGAACCCCGATCTGCCGACGGAACTGGTGCGCATCGTCGGCAAGGCGCTGGAAAAGGACAAGCGCATGCGCTACCAGAGCGCGGCGGAGATGCGCGCCGACCTGGAGCGCGTGAAGCGCGACCTGGATTCCGGACGCCGGCAGGCGGTCGAGGGACGGCCCGCTCCCGCCCCGGACGCCGAAAAGTCGGTCGCCGTCCTGTACTTCGAAAACCTGAGCGACTCGCGCGAAGACGAGTACTTCCGCGACGGCATGACCGAAGACATCATCACCGAGCTGGCCAACATCAAGGGCCTGCGCGTGTTTCCCCGAGCGGCGGTGCTCGCCTATCGCGACAAGGCCGGCGGCGCGCAACAGATCGGCCAGGAACTCAACGCCGCCTATGTGCTCATGGGCAGCCTGCGACGCGCCGGCAACCGCTTACGCATCACCGCCCAACTCGCTCAGAGTGCGACCGGACACACGCTGTGGGCCAAGCGTTACGACCGGGAGATGTCGGACGTCTTCGAGGTGCAGGACGAGATCGCCCGCAACATCGCCCAGGCGCTGCGCGTGGCGCTCTCTCCGCAGGAAGAGAAGCAGATCGCCCAGAAGCCCACCGAAAACACCCAGGCCTACGACTTCTACCTGCGCGGCCGCAGCTACACCCGGCAGTTCAACCTGGAGTTCGCCATCGAGATGTACGAGCGGGCCATCGCTCTGGATCCCACCTTCGCCATGGCGTATGGCGGCCTGGGCCTGGTGTGCGGCATCTATTACGAGTTCCGCGAGCAGAATCCGCGCTGGATCGAACGCGGCATGGCTGCCTGCGACCGCGGCATGGCCCTGCAGCCGGACCTGCCGGAAGTCCTGGCGGCCCGCGGCCGCGTCGCCTTCGCGCAGAAGAAGTACGACGAGGCCATCCGCTTCGCCCAGCAGGCGATCGAGCGCAAGCCCAACTGCGAAGGCGCCTACGACGTGCTGGGTCGCTCCTTGTTCAACTCCGACCGGTTCGAAGAGGCTGCCGACCTTGCCGAGCGGGCCATCGAGGCCAGCGGCGATGACTACAACGTGTACGTCCCGTACGAGCTTTCTCTGGAGCGGCTGGGCCGCAAGGCGGAATCCCATCGGTTCGCCCTGCAACACATCCGCGCGCTGGAACAGCAGCTCGTGTTGGTGCCGGAAGATGTCCGCGCGCGCATGCTGCTGGCCAACCGCTATGCCGGCCAGGGGAACATCGACGATGCCATCCGCGAACTGCAGATCGCGGTCACCATGCGCCCCAAGGACTCCAATATCCTCTACAACGCCGCCTGCACCTACGGCATTTTGGGCAAGAAGGCGGAGGCCATCGCTACCCTCAAGCGCGCCAAGGAAGCCGGCTACAGCAATCTGGACTGGATCTCCCGCGACCCCGACTTCAACTGCCTGCACGGCGAGCCGGAGTTCGAGCGCCTGGTGAAAGGGCGCTAGGCGTCGAGGTTCACCCTCTCGGCGGTGCCTCTAAACGGCTTTAGCGTTCCAAAACCACACCCAGCACGGCCAGCATCGCGTACACGACGACCCCCGCTCCCCCGGCGATTCCCGCGACCAAGCACCAGGTGCGAGCGTTGCGCGAACTGGCCTGGGCGCCGGCGAGGTCGCCGGCTTGCAGTTTCGTGTTCACCTGCGCGGCATACACAATGGCCGGGATACCCAGTGGCAGGCAGCAGCACACCGTGACCAGGATGGCCGGTACGAGGTAGTTCTCCACTTTCGCACCCGGCGGAACGGCGATTGCAGGCGCCGCGACGGGACGCAGCGGAGTTCCGCACTGTCCACAGACAGTCGCCAGCGCATCATTCTGGGTGCCACACTGCTGACAGTAAACGACCGCCATCTTTTGGCTCTCAAGACCTCGGGATTTGGCCCGCAAACATAAACCGCTCGCGGCGGTTTGGCAATGCAGTTTTTTCGAGGAGTCATCCGGCAGAAACAAGCAGGCCGCCGAACGCTCGGCGGCCTGATGAGGGAGACCTCTGCTTTGCTAGTTGCCCGGCGCAGCCTGCGCGGTCTGCACCGGATTGCCGTCGAGGTCGCGCACCTCGATGGTTCCCAGCCCGAGCTTCTCGATCTCGGGCTGGATCTTCGAGCGATCGCCGACGCCGACCACGATCATGTGTTCCGGCGTCACATACTTCTGCGCCACCCGTCGGACGTCGGCCGCCGTCACGCCATCCACGGCCTGGGGCAGCGTGCTGTAGTAGGTGAGCGGCAGGTCGTACACGTACATGTTCCGAACCGTATTCACCGCTTGCAGAGTGGTCTCAAACAAGCCCGGCAACGAACGGGACATGGAGTCCTTGGCGATGCGCAATTCTTCTGCCGTGACGTCCGTATTGCGCATGCGCTCGAACTCCTTGAACATCTCTCCTACTGCCGGAGCGGTGACGTCGGTGCGGATGCTGCTGCCGGCGAAAAATGGACCCGCGCCCCGCCGGTAGATGAAAACCGAGCCCGCGCCGTAAGTGTAGCCGTGCTCTTCCCGCAGGTTCAGGTTAATGCGGCTGGAGAACAGTCCCCCCAGCGTGGTGTTCATCACTTCCAGGGGAACGTAATCCGGAGTGGAGCGCGGCACCCCGATCTGCCCCACGCGCACATAGGTCTGGGGTGCGCCCGGCTTGTCCACGATCACCACCCGCCGCGCGCCCGCCATGGGCGCTTCCGGTGGCGTAGCCTTCGCTTCCTTCCCCGTCCAGGAACCAAAATACTTCGTAGCCAGGCGGCGTAGTTCAGTTTCATTCAAGTCCCCGGCAACCACCAGCGCACTATTCGCAGGTACGTACCGCTGCTTCCAGAAGCCGGCCAGATCATCGCGGGTGACGGCCTTGTTCGAGGCCTCGGTGCCCAGGTCGATCGTTCCGTAGGCATGCCCGGCGCCGTACAGTTCTCGGTAAAAGGTCCGGATGCCGAGTTGCGTGGGGTTGTCGCGCTGCTGCAACAGGGTGGTCAGGCGCTCCTTGCGGACACGCTCGATCTCCGCCGCCGCAAAAGCCGGATGCAAAGCAACGTCGGAAAGAAGCTCGAACATCGCATCGGCATTGCGCGTGAGGCTGCGCATGGTAACCGAGGCGTAGTCGGCCGTGGACGCGGTCGCCAGCGTGGCGCCGATCTTGTCCACGTCCTGTGCCAATTGCAGGGTGGCACGCTTCTCCGTGCCTTCGTCGAGCATGTCGGCGGTAAAGGATGCCGCGCCGGGAAGCTCTTTAGGGTTGGCTTCGCTACCCGCCAGTACGGCCAGGTTCACGGAAATCACCGGCAGGTTATGGCGCTCAAGCAGGTACACATCGAGCCCGTTGGGCAACTGGAATTTCACCGGCGTCGGCAGGCTCAGCTTGGATGCAGGGCCGGGCTCGGGCGGCTGGGCTCGCCAAGGCTCGTCCGGCATGGTGCCAGCCATCTCCTTCTTCTCCTGCTCACCTTCGGCTGCCGCCTTGCGGGGAACATCGTCGATGACCTTTTCGCCCGGCACACCGTAGATCACCACGCGGGCATCCTTGGTCAGTTGCTCCTGCGCATACTTGCGCACCGACTCCGGCGCCGCCTGGTCGTAGCGGGCCAGGTCTTTGGGCAGGTAGCCCGGGTCGCCTAAATAGTGGTTGTACTGGTTCAGCCGGTCGGCCACGCCGCCGAACCCGCCGAGAGTCTCCAGACCGCGGATGATCGAGGACTGGATGACGTTGCGCGCCGCCTCCACCTCGGCTGCGGTCGGACCGTCCTTCTGCAGCTTGTCCAGTTCCTCGGTGATGGCGGCCTCCAGTTGCTCCGGCTTGACGCCGGGCTTGGCTGTGGCCTCGATGGTGAAGACGGAGCCCAGGATCAGCGAGTATTGCGTGGCGTTCACGTTCTGGGCGATCTGGTCTTCATAAACGAGCCGCTTGTACAAGCGGCTGGACTTGCCCTGGCCCAGGATGCGGGCGATCAAATCGAACTCGGCGTCACCCGGCTTGTAGATCGGCGACGTCAGCCACGCGACGTACACCTTCGGAAGCTCGACACGATCGGTCACCGTCTTGCGCCGCTCGGAAGTGATGGGCGGCGTCTTTACGTTGAGTGGCTCCACCGCGGGTCCCGCCGGAATGCTGCCGAAATATTTCTCCACCAGCGCCTTGGCTCGAGCCTTATCGAAGTCGCCCACAATCGTCAGGCTGGCGTTATTGGGCGCGTAGTACTGCTTGAAGAAGTCGCGCACGTCGTCCAGATGCGCCGCTTCCAGGTCCGCGTGGGACCCAATGACATAGGCGTAATACGGGTGGCCCTTGGGAAACAGTGTCTGGTACACCGCCTCCTCCACCAACTGATAGGGCGGGTTCTCCACCCCCTGGCGGCGCTCATTGCGCACCACGTCAATCTGGGTGGTCAGCTTGGCCTGGTCGAGGGTGTCCAGCAGGTAGCCCATGCGGTCGCTTTCCAGCCAGAGCGCCAATTCGAGCTGATTGGACGGCAGGGTCTCGAAGTAGTTGGTGCGGTCGAAATCGGTGGTCCCGTTGATGTCGCTGGCGCCCGCGCCTTCCAGGAATTTGAAGTGCTGGTCGTCGCCGATGTGGCGCGAGCCTTGGAACATCATGTGCTCGAACAGGTGGGCAAAACCGGTGCGTCCGCCTTTTTCGTGCGACGGGCCCACGTGATACCACAGGTTCACGGCCACCATGGGAAGGCGATGGTCTTGGGAAAGAATCACTTCCAAGCCGTTTTTCAACTTGTACTTCTCAAAAACTATGGTCGCGGTGGTCGGCGCAGCTTTCGCGGCGGGCGCTTTGGCGGTCTGGGCAGTCGCCATGGCGGTCAGGAAAAGCGCAGAGACCAATCCGAAGACACGGATGCGTGAAGACATGGCACATCTCCTTCTGGAGTTAGGGGCTGGGGACACGGATACAGCCATTTGGACGTGCTGGATGGCAAAAGGCAATCATACATCAGTACGCGCCAGCGCGGCCTTCAGTTCCGCTGGCTGGCGCGCAGTTCGGCCACAATCTCGGCCGCCGCCTGACGAGCCCGTTCGAACTGGTTAGGCTCGAAGGAAATCGCCCCCACCCGGGCGTGTCCTCCGCCTCCATATCGCTCGCAGATGGCGGCCAGATTCACACGGACTTCTCCCGGCGCCCAGGGGTTCGAGCCCACGGAGATTTTGGTGCGGAAGCTGCTCTTGCTCAGCCCCACACTGTAGGTGCTCTCGGGGTGAAGGTAGTAGGGGATGAACTTGCTATAGCCCTCCAGATCGTGGCCGGTCACATCGAAGAAAACGGTGCCGTCCTTGCTCTCTGATCCTTCCCGGATAATCTCGATCGAACGCTGGTGTCGCTCCAGCAGCGGCGGCAGCAGGTGAGCGACGAACGGCTGCTGCAGGATCTGGCTGAGCGGCATTTCCACCAGTAGCGGGATCAGTCGCGGGAGCAGATTCGGATCCTGCGTTGCCTCGATGACCATGGTGAGCCGCGTGGCGGGCTCGCGCATCTCCACCGCCGTGCGGGCGTTGGGATACTGCGCGCCGTCGATGATATCGGCCCACCGGATGAGCTCCGCCACCGGCTGCGGATCGAATCCATAATGCTTGCTGGTGATGTCGGCGATGAATTTGGTGCAGGACTTGTATTCGGGATCGAAGAATCGCCGGCCGTCCTGATGCTGACGGAAGTGCTCCGCGTCGTCTTTGGTCAGGAAGGCGCTCTGATGATGATCGAACCACCAGGTAATGCGGGGCGAGGTGGAGTATTTGAAGTCCACGATGGCATTTTCGTCGCCGGTGAACAGTTGCTCGTCGAACAGCGAGCCGGCGCGATGCACCAGGCCGGTGTACTGGAACTCGGCGTCCGCTCGCTGGCACTCACGGTAAAAGCGTGAGAAGAGACCTGCTGAAGCGGCCCCGTCGAAACACTTGTCGTGAAAGAAGACCCGGACTCGCAAGTTTCCCCGCCTCACCCTGCCGGTGCCAACCGCGCGCCCGTTTCCGGCTCGCATCCGGCACGCGGCAAAAAGCAAATAGGATGGCTAGTGCGGGGGAGTTCTGTCAAGCGTAACGGGGTGGCACAATCGTGCTTCGCATCCCCAAAAAGCGAAAGGGCGGGAACGCGCTCGTTCCCGCCTTCGCCCTCCAAGCGGAGGACAAATTATCCCGCCTGCTTCTCCGCCAGATCGCCGATGAACGGCAGTTTCCATTTTTGGCCCTGGTAGGCCTTAATCATCAGCACGATCCAGAGAACGAGGACCCCCAGGCCCGCCAGCGGCCACAGCAGAATGGTGACCAGGCCAACGCCCGGGATGGCTCCCAGGATACCCAACACAATGTTGATACCGATCCACGCGGCAAGGAAAAACAGGCACTGAAACGCATGGAAACGGATGAATTTGTTCTTGTTGTACGGTTCGATCAGCAGCCAAACAATGGCGATCACCCCGAACAGGTAGCCCAGCAGCGCGGCTACGTTGTCGGAAAGCCCCCCGCCGGAGGCTGCCGCCCCACCTCCCGCCGCTGGAGCGCCCGCCGCCTTGCCGCAGGACGGGCACGTGGTCTGCTCCTCGGTCATCATTGCACCACACGACGCGCAGTAACGAGCCATACGATCCTCCCCTGGATTGGAACGGAAGCGTGAATCTGAGTTCCTGCCAGCCCCCAGGAGCAGGAACTAGACAACCTGCGCGCGGAAACTATCAGAATCAAGCCGACAAAGCAAAGAAAAATTGGACGGCCTAGAAGGGTCTGCGCTCGGATCGCTTGCGGCAGTCCTCGCACACGCCGTAGATCTGGAAGGTGTGACGCGTAGTCTCGTAGCGGTATTTCCTGCCGATCTCCTGCTCCAGGCGCTCCACCTCGGGGAAGAAGAACTCCACCGAGCTGCCGCACTCGGTGCAGATCATGTGGTGATGGCTGCGGCGGTTGAACTGGTGCTCGAAGCGGGCGATGCCGTCGTGGAACGCCACTTCGCTGGCCAGACCGCACTCCATCAGCAGCTTGAGGGTGCGGTACACGGTGGTGAAGCCGATGCCCGGGTCCTTCTTTTTCACCAGGCGGTGCAGCTCGTCGGTGGAAAGATGCTCGCGGCTCTCCAGGAAGGTGTGCAGGATGGTGTCGCGCTGCCCGGTGTGTTTGTGCCCCACCTTTTTCAAGTGGCGATGGAAGATGTCCGTGGCCTCGCGCAGAGCGTCGCGCGAGATGCTCGGCTGGTCGTCAACGCGCTTGGGCAGTTCGCTGGTCCTGCTTCTCATGGCTCACCGAAATGAGGAGGAAACGCTTCGCTTCTGGCCCCGCGGACCAGCGCGTCAACGCTCCTCCCCGCGCGGCCAAGAGCATAACACTGGCCGCCACACAGCTTTGCCTAATTGTAATGTCTCGGAGCGTCCGGTGTGCCCCGGCGCGGGGGTGTGGCTCAGCCCGCAGGGCGATGCGGTCATAGTGCCGGCCGCGGCGCCGCTGCGTTAGAAGACGCTAGAAACGGATCCGATATGCCACCTGCAGGTTCACGCCCGGAGCGTCCACGCCCGATCCATGAAAGCGATAGTTCTTGTCCAGCAGGTTCTCCAGGGTCAGCAGGACCTGGCTCTGCTCACTTACACGGAAGCCCCCGCGCAGGTTCAGCGTCCCGAAGCCGGGTGTCTTAGTGTAGAGCGGGGCGCTGGTGACACCGGGTCCGAGCACGCGGTTCACCACCTGCGACAGCGTCTCGCCGGTAGCCAGCAGGATGCCGTTATTGACCAGACCACGCGCCACGGCACCATTGTTGAAAAAGGCGGTGATGCTGGAGACCGATCGCGTCGCCCCAATGCGCTGGTCCGCTAGCTCGAGCGTCGAGAGCCGATCCTGCTTACCGGCCAGCAGGCTATACCCCTCGATCCAGAAGCGCCGGCGCGTCGGCTGCCAGCGCAGGCTCAGGAATCCGCTGGCCGGGGGCAGCCCGCCCTCCAGGTCGGGGGGACCACCGGTCTGCTTGTCCTGGCCGCGCAGATAGTAGAAGTTAGCGTTGGCCGTCCACGCGCGGCTTAACTGTGCCTGGAGCGCCGCCTCCGTTCCCCAGATGCGCACATCGCCCACGTTGGCCCGCACCAGCACCGGCCGCGGGTCGGCGGATGTGATCACGGCACCTGTGGGAAGCTGGTTGATGATGATCTGGCCGCCGATGGTTTCCCCCACCGCGCCCGCCGGCAGGATCAGCGTGCGGCGGGTGATGAAGTCGCTGATTTCGTTCGTGAACGCGCTGACGGACGCCGTGATGCGGGACGCCTGCACGCGGAATCCCACCTCGTAGTTATAAAGCACTTCCGGGCTCAGGCTTCCGGCCGATTCCCCGGTGCCGACCGCCGCGGCGTCGCCCGTCGACCCCACCTGGCCGCCCCCGGCTCCCGCTTCGTCGGGCGAGACTTCAAAGCCGTTGGAGGTGATACCCACCGAGGCGAAGTCGGTGGTGTTGGGCGCGCGGAAGCCCCGCCGTACGGTTCCGAAGAACGAAAGCTGCGAGGTCAGGCGCAGCACCGCTCCCACGTTGAAGGTCACGTCGTGCAGCGTGGTCGAGAAATCCGGCACCAGATGCTGCCCGCTGGCGTCAGTCAGGTTCTTGTCGGCGAAGCTGCGGTACTGGAACGCGCTGTAGCGCACGCCGCCCTGCACCCGCAGGCGGTTGGGCACTACCTCCAGGCCGTGCTGATAGAAAAGTCCGTAGGTGTTGTAGCGCGTGCCGTTGGGGTAGCGTCCGCGCACTGCGGTGGTCGTGCCGTTCGTAGGACTGAAGCGGTCGCGCGTGGACTCGATGTACTCGTCGTAGATCTCCCCGCCGAAGGCGATCGACTGCCGCGCCCCGATGTGCGTGGTGGCCAGCGCCTGGTAGCCGAATACGTCGGTGTCGTTGAACTCGCTGGTGATGGCTGCCAGCGGATTGCCGCTGCCTCCCTGCTCCCGGCGGTCGTCCCGCTGGCTGTTGTAGGAGAAGGTGCCACTCAGTGTGTCCAGGAATCCCAGCTTCTGCTTTTCATAACGCGCATAGAAGAAGTCGAGTATCTGCGGATGGAACGAATTGATGAGATTCCCGTTGCCGCCATTCAACTGGTCGTAGCGCCGCCCTCCAAGCTGCTCCGTGCGCGTGTAGCTCGACATCAGGCTGTGACCCGGCTTCGGATTCCAGAAGAATTGCAGAAAGCCCGACCACTGGGTGAACGCCGTATCCTGCAGGCGTTCCCCCAGGATGCTGGAAGGGAGGCCGAGGAAGCGGGTGACGGCGGCATGCGAATCGACGTCTCCGGCCGCCTTCAGGTCCTGTACCCGGCGCCCCGCCCCACCACCCGCCAGGTTCCAGTTGCGGTCCCCATAGGAGAGGCGCAGGCTTCCCGCTCCCGCCAGGTCTGCGGTGCGAAACACGGGCATGAATTCGCCGCGCAGACGCCGGTCGCCGGATTGCAGGTAGGTGCGCGCCGGAACCACGTTCACGCTGCCGCCCAACCCGTCGCTGCCGTACTGCGCCGACGCCGGACCCCGCAAGATCTCGACGCGTTCCACGTAGCTCGGATCCACGAGCGCGAAGTATTGGTTCGGGCCGGGCCGAAAGGTGGAGTTGTTGAAACGGATGCCGTCAATCAGATGCACTACCTGCTGTCCGGTCAGCCCGCGGACCACCACCGCTCCCTGGTGGGCCGAGGTCTGTTGCACCATCACGCCCACTTCCTCGCGCAGTGCCTGGGGCAGAATCGCGCCCGGGCGCTGCGCTAACGCATCCGGCCCGACGACATTCACCTGCGTCGCCAGGTCACCCACGGTCTCCACCTCGCCACGGGCCGCCGTCACCGTCACCGAGGTATTGACGCTGGCGACCTGTAGCACCATCTCCACCGGCTTGCTCTCCTTCTGGGGAACGGCGACGGCCGCGCTGGCCGCCTGCATGCCGTGCGCTACGGCCACCAGTTCGTAACTGCCCGCCGGCACACCTTCCAGGCGGAACGCGCCCGAGCCGTCGGTTTCCACGCTGCGCACCGGCGCTTTGCCCTGGCTCAGCAGGCGGACCTGGGCGCCCACAATGGCCGCGCCGCTGGGGTCTCGCACCCGGCCATTAAGCTCGAACCCGGAATCACCTAAGGCAGCTGGCACGGCCAGCAACACCATAAAAAGGAGAAAGTGCCGGAGCACCGGCACGGGCGGCCAAGAGTCGGGACCAGACATGTAAGAGCGCTCCGTACGCAACGATGAACTGCCCTGGTTCAACTGAAAATGAAATTCATTTTCATTTGAATCCCCACCATGCTACGGCTCGACGCCGAGGCCTGTCAATGAAAATGAAATGCAATTTCATTTTCATTTTCCCGTGCCTTCCTCCCCGGGTCGGGCCCGTTCTCCGATTCCGCTAGAATCGTTCCCGCATGCCGACGAGTGTCGCTGCGCTACCTCGTTCCCCCCGCCGCCCGCGCCGCCTCCTTCGTGCCTCTCTCTACCTCTTGTTGGCGGTCGCTATCGCTCTGCTCGCCGCCATGGGCTGGCTCTATTACGTAGCCACCGCTTCCCTGCCCCAACTGGACGGCACCATCCACGTGGCTGGGCTCGGAGCGCCGGTCCGTGTGCTGCGCGACGCGCAGGGAGTTCCTTACCTCCGCGCCTCCACGCTCGAGGATCTGTTCTTTGCCCAGGGTTACGTCACCGCCCAGGACCGCCTATGGCAAATGGACCTGGCCCGGCGCTTTGCCGCCGGTGAGCTGGCGGAGGTGTTGGGCGAGCGCGCTCTTCCGCAGGACCGGGAGCAGCGCATTCTGCAGATTCGCCATGCCGCCGCGCAGGCCGCATCACGCCTGGGGCCGGAAGAGCGCTCTCACGTGGAAGCCTACGCCCGTGGCGTGAACGCTCTGATGCAATCGCAGGAAGGCCGCCTTCCCATCGAGTTCCGTCTGCTCGGTTACCGGCCGCGGCCCTGGACCGTCGAGGATTCCCTGCTCATTGGCGCCAACATGGTGAAGATGCTCAACCACTATGAGTTTGCCACCGAGCTGGCCCGCGAGAAGGTGGTCGCCCACGCGGGACCGCAACTGGCGGCAGACCTTTATCCCAGCTCTTCCTGGCGTGACCGCATTCCCGGCATCGCGCCGCCATCGGGTGCGGCTTCCGGTAAGAAAATGGAGCCACCGGAATCCGAAGACGAAGAGGATGCCGATGAGCCGGACGATGGCCGTCGCGTTACCGAGGCCTGGCCGCTCCGTCCTGAGCCCGGGCTCCAACCCGGTTCCAACAACTGGGTCGTTTCCGGAGCCCATACGGTTTCCGGACTGCCGCTATTGGCGAACGACATGCACCTGCCGCATCAGCTCCCTGGCATCTGGTACGAAGCCCATCTCCAGGCGGGCGATTTCCATGTCGCCGGCGTCACCCTGCCCGGTCTTCCCTATGTCATCGTCGGGCACAACGCTCGCATTGCCTGGGGCTTCACCAATCTCGGTCCTGATGTGGAGGACATCTTTATCGAGACCTTCAATGATCGCGGCGAATACCTGACGCCCGAAGGCTGGAAGGCTCCCGAGCACCGGCGCGAGGTGATCCGCGTCAAGGGCAAGGCGGACGTCGTCCTCGATGTTCTGGTCACACGCCACGGGCCGCTGGTCAGCGAGTTGGTTCCGGGCGAAACCCGCAAGCTGGCGCTCCAGTGGACGCTTTATGATGCGGACGTCTTCCGGTTGCCTTTCTACGCCATCGATCGGGCGCGCAACTGGCAGGAGTTCCGCGAGGCCTTTTCACGTTTCGGCGCACCCGCCCAGAACGTGGTGTATGCCGACGTCGAGGGGCACATCGGCTACCAGGCGACGGGCCGCATTCCCATCCGCCGCGCGGGCGACGGCGCCATCCCCGTGGCCGGCTCGACCGGCGAGCACGACTGGACCGGCTACGTGCCTTACGACCAGTTGCCCAGCGTGTTCGACCCGCCCTCCGGCATCCTGGCCACCGCCAACGGGCGAGTGACCTCCGACGGTTATCCTCACCTGCTCGCGTTGCAGTGGGCTTCGCCCTATCGCACCGAGCGCATCTACCGCGTGCTCGAGTCAGGCCGCCGCTTCACCGCCGCCGACATGCTGGCGCTGCAGACCGACGTGATTTCGGAATGGGACCTGTATTGCGCCCAGCGTTTTGCCGAAGCCGTGGCCCGGTCGGGCAACGTGTCCGCTCGCCTGCAACAGGCAGCCGAACTCCTGCGTGCCTGGGATGGTCGCGTCACGCGCGACAGCGCGGCGGCAACCCTGGTGGCCCGCGCGCGCCGGCATTTGACGCGCATGCTGTACGAACCCAAGCTCGGCGCGGTACGGAACGAATATCGCTGGTTCATGTCCGCGGTGGCGCTGGAAAACATACTCGGCCAACAGCCGGCGCGCTGGCTCCCGCGCGAGTACCCGAGCTACGATGCCCTGCTGGTCGCCGCCCTCGAGGCCGCGGTCAGCGAACCCGACGCGCCCCGTGACCTGTCCGCTTGGCGTTGGGGATCGCAATCCAAGGTCGAAGTCGCGCATCCGCTATTCGGATTGCTGCCCATCCTCCGACGCTGGACGGGCACTGGGGAGCGTGAGCAGTCGGGCAACGGTTTCACCGTCAAACAGGTGGGCCGCTCTTTCGGTCCTTCCCAGCGCATGACCGTGGATTTGGCGGACCTCGACGCTTCCACCCTGAACATCGTCGGAGGACAGTCAGGACAGATTTTCAGTCCCCATTATCTCGATCAATGGGAAGCCTGGCTGGAGGGCCGCACCTATTCGCTGCCCTTCTCCGCCGCTGGCGTCGAGCAGTCAGCGCGGCACCGGCTGGTATTGGAACCCACTCCTTAGCCGCGGACCGGCTAATCGATGCTCTTGGTGTCGGAGATGTGGCCGACAAAGTCGATCTGCCGGCTCTGCAGCGCGCTGGTGGCCGTATCGTAGATGCGCAGTTCCCCGCCCTCTGCCACATAGACCACGTTGCGATTGGGAACAGCTGTCATTCCAGTCACGTCGCCGTCCGCCACGCTCACCACCACCGAGTTGTTCGAGGTATTCACGATGGAGAGGCAGCCTTCCGTGAGATTCGCGCAGGTGCGGGAGGCGATGAAAAGCTTGTTGTTGGTTCCCATCTCCATGGCGTGGTGGAAACCGTCGACGATATCCACGCCCGCGGCCGGCGTCGCCAGCGTCAGGGCGGGCACGTTCAGCGCCGTCAGCTTGCCGCAAGCCGTGAAGGTTGTGCCCGCATTGCAGAGCCCGCCGGGCGCCGTCCCTGCCACCCACAACTGACTTCCGTCCAGCAGCGCGATGGTGGCCGCCGGCACCGGAACCGGCGTGCCTAGCGTCAACGTGGCCATGTCCAGCGCCACCACGCTGGCCTGGGTGCCGCCGCATTCCGGTCCGCAGTTCAGGATCCAGGCGGTGGCATTGTCGCTGGAAAACACGGCCCATGTCGGCCGGTCGAACCCCGCGACGGTGGTGGTGGCGTTGCTGTTAGTCGTGTCGATGACGGTAACCGAGTCCAGCCCGTCGCTGAACACCAGCACGCGCTCCCCATTGCCGCTTACCACCAGGCGTCGTGGCGCCGGCACGGTCACCGTGCTGGTCGTAGGGGTGTTATCGGCAGCGATGGTCAGAACTACGACGGCGGCGGCATTCCGCACCGCGGCATACACGTTATTGCCATTCGGGGAAAAGGCCACGCTTTCGCTGGGCGCTCCCAGCCCGATGTTGCCGAGCCGGAGTTCCTGGGCGTTATCGATGATGCTCAGGGAGTTGTCGAAGCTGTTGAAGATCGCCGAGCGGCGTTTGTCCGGAGAAGCCACGATCATGGACGGGTTGGTTCCTGCCGGAACCGTGAAAGCCGCGACCGCATCGTTATCGCCGTTCATGATGTGGACGACGCTGGAGAACTGGTTGGCGACCAGCACGCGGTTGGTCAACTGGCTGGTCGTGGGCTCCTGGGAAGGCGGCGTACCAGCGCCGCAAGCGGCGAACAGAAGGCCCAGGATCAGCAGGGGAAGCAAGCTTACGGCACGCTTCAAAAGTCGGGCTCCGCGCAATGAAGACAAGATGAACAGCACTGCCAGAGGCGCGATTATAGCAGAGCGATGCCCCGGCATTGCCGTTGGCTGCGCCGTCTTTGTCGCGGGCTGGCCGCTTCCGGTATTCTCCATCCATGGCCGCGGAATTCCTGGAACGCCTGCGGAAGGGCCCCATCCTCGGGGATGGCGCGATGGGCACACTCCTGTACGCGCGCGGTGTGTTCATCAATCGCTGCTATGACGAGCTGAACCTGTCTCAGCCGGACCTGATCCGCGAAGTACACCGCGACTATCTGGCCGCCGGGGCGGAGATCATCGAAACCAACACTTTTGGAGCCAACGCCTCTCGCCTGGCGCGTTACGGCCTGGGCGACCGGGTGCGCGACCTCAACTTGGCCGGCGCCAGCCTGGCGCGCGAGATCGCCGACAGCGATGCCTCCCGCAAGGCCACCCGCCCCTTCGTCGCCGGGTCTGTGGGGCCGCTGGGTGTACGCATCGAGCCCTTGGGTCCCACTTCTTTCGAAGAAGCCCGCGCCGCCTTCCGCGAACAGATTGCCGCGCTCGTCGAGGCCGGCGTGGACTTGCTGATGCTCGAGACTTTCGGCTATCTGGAAGAGTTGCACCAGGCCATTCGCGCCGCCCGCGACGTGGATGCTTCAGTTCCGGTCGTGGCCCAGGTCACCATCGAAGAGGAGGGCAACTGCCTGGACGGCGCCAGCCCGGAGAGCTTCGCCGCCAAGCTCACCGACTGGGGCGTTGATGTGGTGGGCTGCAATTGCAGCGTCGGACCGGTCGCCATGCTGGGAGCGCTGGAGCGAGTCCGCCAGGTCACCAGCCTGCCGCTGGCGGCGCAGCCCAACGCCGGCATCCCCCGGGCCGTCGAAGGCCGCAACATCTACCTCTGCTCGCCCGAATACATGGCCAGCTACACGCGCAAGTTCCTGCGCGCCGGCGTGCAATTGATCGGCGGGTGTTGCGGCACGACGCCGGACCACATCCGCGCCATGCGTTCCGTGCTCCGCGCCGGCGAAGCCAAGACGAGTTCCTTTCCGGTGGCCCGCGCCGCCCGCACGGTAGCCACCGTCGAAGCGCCGCCGCTCGCCGAACGGTCAAGCCTGGGCCACAAGCTGGACGCCGGAGAATTCGTCACCTTCGTGGAGATCGTCCCACCCAAGGGCGCGAACCCGGAGAAAGAAATTGCCGGCGCGCGACTGCTCAAGGCGGCGGGCGTGGACGGCATCAACATCCCCGACAGTCCGCGTGCTTCCGCCCGCATGAGCGCCCAGTCGCTGGCCATCCTGGTCCAGCAGCAGGTCGGCATCGAAGCGGTGCTGCACTACACCTGCCGCGATCGCAACGTGCTCAGCATCCAGTCCGACCTGCTGGGCGCCTCGGCCATCGGCATCCGCAACCTGATCTGCATCACCGGCGATCCGCCCAAGCTCGGCAACTACCCGGACGCCACCGCGGTCTTCGACGTGGACGCCATCGGCCTGGTGAACATCGTGCACAACCTGAACTGTGGCATGGATATCGGCGCCAACCCGGTGGGCAGTGCCACGTCGTTCGTCATCGGCTGTGGCGCCAATCCCGGCGCCCCCAACCTGGAAGAAGAGGTCCGCCGCTTCCAGTACAAGGTGGAAGCGGGAGCCCAATTCTGCGTGACCCAGCCGGTGTTCGACATCGCCCTGCTGGAGGACTTCCTGCGCCGCGTGGAGCATTGCCGCATTCCCATCATCGCCGGCATCTGGCCGCTGGTGAGCGTGCGCAACGCCGAGTTCATGAAGATCGAGCTGCGCATCACCGTTCCCGACGCCATCTTCGAGCGCATGGGACGCGCCTCGAGCGCCGAGTCCGCCCGCGCCGAGGGCATCGAGATCGCGCGCGAGATGCTGCAGGCGGCGCGGCCCATGGTGCAGGGCGCGCAGGTCAGCGCGCCGCTGGGACGCTACCCCGCTGCCGTCGACGTGTTGGAAGTGCTGGGCCGTCCGCGGCCGGCCACCGTCTGACCGAATCCTCGTCCCCTTCCGCGTGCATTTGGCGCTACAATGAGCGTCTCAGAGAGATTCCGTTGCCCAAATTCGAAGACAGCCTCGCGCGCCTGGAAAAGATCGTGGGTGAACTGGAGAAGGGCGACGTTCCCCTCGAGAAGGCGCTGGCGCTGTTCGAAGAAGGCGTAACGCTCTCCGGCGCCTGCCGCAAGGAGCTGGAAGCGGCCGAAGGCAGGATCGAGATCCTGCTGAAGCAGAACGGCAAGGTTCAGGCCGAGCCGTTCCTGGACGAACCCGAAAAGCCCGCGGGCAAGGGTTCACGGAAGTAGAGGAGCCAAGGTGAACGCCGCCACCATCGTCGTGGCGCAATGCGACCCCCGGGCCGCCGAGCAGATCGCCGTCCGCCTGTACGCCCACTTCGACGGCGTGGCTATCGCGCGCAATGCGGAAGAATTGCGGCAGTTGATCCTCAAACGGCGGGCCTCCGCCGCCATTGTCGACCTCGAACTGCTGAGCCTGGGCGAACTGGTGGCGCTGCGCCATGACTTTCCCGGCGTCGCCTTTGTCTGCACCCATCGCGTAGCGGACGAAGAGATGTGGGCGGCAGCGCTGGACGCCGGCGCCCGCGACTGCTGCCTTACCTATGACTTCGACGGCATCGTGGCGGCCGCCGCCCAGGGCCCCCCGCAACAAAGCGCACACTCCGCCGCCTGAGTCTTCGCTTCCGCGGCAATTGCTATACTCGACTTCCATGCTCCCCGAAGTCCTCGAACAGGGCCGGCAGTCGATCGACGCCGCGCTGGAGCGGCTGTTGCCGGCGGCGGAGACACCTCCCGCGTCCATCCATCGCGCCATGCGGCACAGCGTGTTTGCCGGTGGCAAGCGCCTGCGGCCCATCCTGGCGATGGAGGCGGCGCGGTTGGTCTCCGGTTCTCTGCCCGCGGGAATCGAAGACCTGGGCTCGGCGCTGGAGATGCTGCACACCTACTCGCTCGTCCATGATGATCTTCCGGCGCTGGACAACGACGACCTGCGCCGCGGGCTTCCCACCTGCCACAAGGCGTTCGGGGAAGCCACCGCCATCCTGGCCGGCGACGCGCTGCAAACCACCGCCTATCAGGTGCTGGCGCGGCTGGCGTGCCCGCCGGAGCGGCGCGTGCGCATCATTGAAGAGATCGCGGTCGCGACCGGCACCGTCAACGGCATGATCGGCGGTCAGGTCATGGACCTGGAAGCCGAGCACACCCGGCCCGACGACAAGACGCTGGAAACCATTCATCGCTCCAAGACCGGCGCGCTCATCACCGCCAGCATCGTCACCGGCGGGCTCTTCGCCGGGGCAAGCGACGCGCAATTGGCGCGCCTGCGCGAATTCGGACGCGCCATCGGCCTCGCTTTTCAGATCGCCGACGACGTACTCGATGTCACCCAGTCCTCGGAGCAACTCGGCAAGACCGCGGGAAAAGACACTGCCACGGAGAAGGCTACCTATCCCGGCCTCTACGGAGTGGAGAAGTCCGTGGCGTTGGCGCGACGCCTGGTGGACGACAGTTGCGCCGCGCTCGACTCCTTCGGCGAACGTGCCGCCACCCTGAAGGCCTTGGCCCGGTTCCTGGTGGAGCGCAAGAAGTAGATTCGGAATCGCCGCTGGGCTACGCCGATTGCCGCTTTCCACCCCGCAGGACTTGCGCAACATCCCGGCACTCCTGCTGCAACAGCGCGAACAGTTGCCGCATGTGCTCCGGCCGCGTGCGGAAGTTCACCGGGTTGATGCGGAACCACGTCCGTCCCTTCAGCTCGGTGGTCGAGATCCAGAATTTCCCGCCGCGTTCGATGCGGCTGGCCACTTCGGCATGCAGTTGCTTGGCTCCCTCATCAGGAACTGCCGTGTAGCGCAGGCAGATCGCCGACATCCCGGGCCGGTGGGCGGGCGCAAAATCCCGATCGCGTTCTACCATGCCGTAGAGTTCGTGGGCGCGGTTCACATTGGCGTCGATCCATTCGCCGATCTGGCGCGCGCCGTAGCGCTTGAAGCTCATCCACACTTTCAGGCTGCGGAAGCGGCGCGACTGCTCGAACCCGTGCACGTAGTACTGATAGCGTTCGTTGGCGCGGTCGAATTCGTCGGTCAGGTACGCGGGCTTCATGCCGAACGAGGTGGTCAGGCGGCGCTCGTCTTTCACCAGCACCGCTCCGGCATCGAGCGGGGCGTAGAACCACTTGTGCGGGTCCATGGTGACCGAATCGGCAAGTTCAAGGCCGCGGTCGCGCATCGGCCATTGATGGGAAAGCAGCATGCCGCCGCCGTAGGCGGCATCGGCGTGCAGCCACATGCCTTCGCGGTCGGCAATGCGCCGCAGGTCCTTCATCGCATCCACCGCCCCCGTGTTGGTGGTACCGAAGATGCCGACGATGCACATGGGACGCACGCCCTGGCGCTTGTCCTCCGCGATGGCCGCTTCCAGCGCATCGAGGCGCAGTCGGAACTCGTCGTCGGTGGGTAGCGCGCGCAGTCCCGTTCTTCCCACGCCGATCGCGTCCACCGCCTTGTCCACGGAAACATGCCGTTCCTCGGAGGTGTACACCGCCCAGCGCCCTTCGAGTCCGTCGTGTTGCGCCTTGTCAGCGGTCGCGTAGTCGCGGGCAAGTTTCAAGCCGATGAAGTTAGCCAGGGTCCCGCCACTGGTGAGGTTGCCGCCTGCCTGCTCGCCGTACCCGATAATGTCGGCAAGCCAGCGCACGGTGCGGCGTTCCATGGCGACGCCGGAAGGCCCGATGCTGTACGCCCCGATGTTCTGGTTTAGCGCGGAACAGATGAAGTCTCCCAGGATGCCCATCAGGTTGGGGGAAGGCGTGATCAGCCCCAAGTAGCCGGGATGGCCCACGTGGGTGCAGTACGGCAGCAGCTTCTCTTCTACCTGCCGCAGGACTTCGCCGGAAGGCGTCGGCTCCTGGGGCAGCGGCTCGGCAAAGAGCGCGTTCAGGGTTGCCGGCTCGACATCCGGAAACAGCGGCCGGTCTTCGATGTGTTCCAGGTACTCGGAGAGCAGGTCCACCACGCGGTGGCCGACATCGCGGAATTCATTGGCATCCATGGGCACTCCTTCGCCTCTGAGCGAGTGCGGAAACCTTAAGATAACAATTCTTCGAGTGTCGGGTGGAATCCAATCGGGCGATGGCTTTAGGCGGAGGCGCCCTCCCGCCCGGAGTCGAGCGGAAGGGCATCCCGCGGATTGTGGTTCGGAAGCTCCGTTACTGCTTGTCGTAGGCCGCGGCGCTGGCGACCTTGTTGCCTTCGGCGTCGGTGGTGGCGATGTTGACGGTGCGAGTCTTTCCATCGTGGGACACCACGATGGTGCCGGTCGCCGTGACTTCCCCGCCCTTCTTGACGATGATGGCGAGCGTGTGGTCGTCAACTTTCTTGTACGACCGCATGTCGGAATTCGGATCGCCTGTGACCGGATAATCCTTGCCGTCGAACTTCCCCGTCCACTCGTTGTGTGTGGGCTTGCCATCCTTGTCCGTGCCGTCCACCGTGACCTTCACGTTGTCGCCAGCGGCCGCGTAGACCACAGTGTGGTTCCTGGGTCCCGCCGGGTTGAGCTTGGACTTGGCCTCGTTGAGCTTCCAGGTGCCCATCTGGGCGTCGGAGGCGAAGCCCACCCCTACCCCGACAAGGCACAGCGCCATGATGAGTGCGATCATTCTTGCTTTCATGATTCCCTCCTGATCCAAAAACCATGCTAGCCCGCGGGGCGCAGGAAGGCAAACCGCTCTTCGGACACGCGCAATCACGCGATGCGTGAGAGAGAAACGCTTGACCGCGCCATGAGCCGTGCCGGAAACTGACCGGGCCGCGAATTCCTTGTCGACAACCATGACCGCGCACACCAACCCGGCGCTCGACATCCTGGCCATCGCCGCGCACCGCGACGACGTGGAACAGACCTGCGGCGGCACGCTGCTGAAGATGGCCGAGCGCGGACGCCGCACCGGCATCCTCGACCTCACCCAGGGCGAGCTGGGCACGCGCGGCACCGCCGACGAGCGCGCCGCCGAAGCCGCCGAAGCTGCGCGCATCCTGAAAGTGGCCTGGCGACACGCGCTCGACATTCCCGACGGCCGCGTCGAGAACACCTGGGAGAACCGCCTGAAGGTCGCTTACGTGCTGCGCGAGATGCGCCCGCGCGTGGTCATCCTTCCTTACTGGCAGGGCCGCCACCCCGATCACTACAACGCCGCCACGCTCGGCTACGAGGCCTGCTTCCTGGCCGGTCTGGAGAAGCTCGACGTCGGCTCCCTGCCCCGGCACCGTCCCTACAAGATCCTCTACGCCACGCTCTACCACGACGTGCGCCCGACCTTCGTGGTGGATATCACCGAGCAGTTCGAAACCCGCCTGGAATCCATCCTGGCCTACAAGTCGCAGTTCAGCGACCAGCATGCCGGCAAAGACATTTTTCCCGCCGCCGCCGAGATCCGCGAAATGATTGGCAGCATGGCGCGCTTCTACGGCATGCTCGCCGGCGTGAAGTACGCCGAACCCTTCCTCCAGAAGGAAGTGGGGCTGGTGGACGATCTGCTGGCCGTGCCGGTGAAGTCGATTTAGCTCAGCCTGTGGCTAAGTCTTCACTGCCACCGACACTCCATCTCGTATCGGCAGGATGGTAGTGAACAGTTCCGGCGAGCCGTAGAGCAGGCGGTTGAACTCCACGATCGCGCGGGTTTCCGCTTCCTTGTCCGCAGGCGGTTGACCGGTGATGGCAGAGGCCACCCGGCCGTTCCACAGCACGTTGTCCGTGACGAACAACCCGCCCTTCTTCAGCCGCGGCACCGCCAGCCGGAAGACGCGTGGGTAGTCCCCTTTGTCCACGTCGTTGAAGATGACGTCAAAGGTCTCCGGCTTGTGCTCGGAGAGCAGTTCCAGGGCATCGCCGACTCTGACCTCGATCTGCCCGGCCACGCCGGCACGCTCGAAATACCGGCGTGCTTGCTCGGCGTTCTTGGGATCGCCATCGGTGTAGGTGACCCGCCCGCCCGCGCCCACGCCGCGCGCCCACCAGATGGTGGAATAGCCGATGGCCGAGCCCATCTCGAACACGGTCTTCGCGCCCGCCATGCGCGCCAGTTGACAGAACAGGCGGCCGACCGCCGGACCCACGATAGGGATACGGTGGCACACGGCTTCCGCTTCCATCTCGCTCAACACTTCGTCGCGCTCCGGAAGCAAGGAATAAAGATAGTCTTCGACTTCGGGCTGGGTGATGCCGCCCATTCGCCAGTAGGCGCGTGCCGCTTCGGCTGTCATGGCTGGTTTCCTCAGGAAAGTGTCTGTCCGGGGTGCATCTCGATGACCTCGATGCCCAGGTCGGCGACCAGCTTCTTCAGGTCGCGCGGCTTGCCGGTCAGCACCGGGAAGGTGTCGAAGTGCATGGGGATGATCACCTGCGGCCGCAGGAGCTGCGCGGCGTAGGCGGCCTCGCGCGGCGACATGGTGAACAAATCGCCGATGGGCAGCATCGCAAGCTCCGGCCCGTAGAGTTCGTGGATGATGTGCATGTCGCCGAAAACGTTGGTATCGCCGGCGTGATACAGCTTCAGGCCGCCCTCGAAGCTGAGCACGTAGCCACAGGCTTCGCCGCCATAGATCACCTTGCCGTCGTCCTCGATGCCGCAGGAATGGTCGGCGTGCACCATGGTCACGCGCACGTTCGCCACTGTCTGCGAGCCGCCCTTGTTCATGGGCGACACCTGCTGGACGCCCTTGGACTGCATCCACAGGCAGAGTTCGTACACGCCCACCACCACCGGGTTCGAGCGCTTGGCGATCTCCACCGCGTCGCCGATGTGGTCGCCGTGGCCGTGCGTGCACAGCAGCGCGTCCACCTTGCCCACGTCCTGCTGCTCCACCGGGCAGGCCGGATTCCCCATCACCCAGGGATCGATCAGCAATACGCGTCCTTCGGGCGTTTCCACGCGGAAGGTCGAGTGGCCCAGCCAGGTGAGCTTGACGCCGCGAAGGTTCACGGCTTGCCGCCCGCGATCCACGCCCGCCATCCGCCGATCAGCGAGATGACGTTGCGGTAGCCCATCTTCTTCAGGTTGAGCGCGGCCAGTGCGGAGCGGTTGCCGCCCGCGCAATAGAGCACGATCTTGCGGTCGCGGTCGAGCGTGACCTGGTCGATGTCACGCTCCACGATGCCCCGTGGCATCGCCACCGCTCCCTGGATCATCCCCTTGGCCTGCTCCTCGCGCTCGCGCACGTCGATCAGGGTGAAGTCTTCACCGGCCTTGAGCATCCCTCGCAGCTCGGCGGAATCGATTTCCCGGATCTGTTTCTTGGCTTCATCGCATATCGCATTGAATTCCGGAAGCATGAGTCCCTCCCGCGCGAACATTCTAGTCGCTCGATTTCGCGCGCGGCAAATGCAGTTGCCGACGCCAAGCGCCCGGTAATCGCGCCGGCGAACCAGTGGTGCTGGCGGGCGCGCTCAAGCCGCCGTCGCCATTGGGTGCGAGTTTCACGGCTCTTCTCTTCCCTCCTGAGATCGGCTGCCTTTGGCTTGGGCGAATCGCTGCACAGCCCGCTTTCTCCTGCCTGGAGCGCTCCGCAGCCCTCGAGCATCTACTGTTATGATTAGCTGTCGCCATGAATCCTGTTGCCACGTCGGAAGCCGAGGCTCCGCGCAAGCTGGAGTCGTTCCTGCTGGACGTCTCGGAGGCCATGAACACCACGCTCGACGTGGATACGCTGCTCACGCGTATCGGCGAGGTAGTGCGCCGGGTCATCGACTTCGAGATCTTCGCCATTCTGCTGGTGAACGAGAAGACCCAGGAGCTGCGTGTGCGCTTCCAGATCGGCCACGACGTCAGCCGCGTCGAGAAGCTGGGGCTGCGCGTGGGAGTAGGCGTCACCGGCAAGGCGGTGGAGCGCCGTGAGCCCATCCTGCTGAATGATGTCTCCCAGGTCGATTACTACCTGGAGGGACACGAAGGCGTGCGCTCCGAGCTGGCCGTCCCGCTGATCGTCAAGGACAAGGTGATCGGCGTACTCGACCTGCAGGCCAGCCGTCCCAACGCCTTCACCGACGAGCACAAGCGCATGCTGACGCTGCTGGCCTCGCGCATCGCAGCCGGCATCGAGAATGCCCGCCTGTACACGCGCGTGGCGCGCCAGGCGCGGACGCTCGAACTGCTCAACGAGATCAGCCGCGAGCTCACCGGCATCCTGCATCTGGATACGCTCATGCAGCGCATCGCCGATCACTCCCGCCGCGTGGTCGAGTACCACATGTTCAGCATCCTGCTGGCGGACGAGGCCGGCACCAAGCTGCGCCACCGCTTCTCGGTGCGCTTTAACGAGAAGGTGCAGATCAAGACCGAGATCGACTTCGGCGACGGCCTGGTCGGCTACGGCGCCCAGAACAAGCAGGCGGTCGTGGTCCCCGACGTCAAGAAAGATCCGCGCTACATCGAGATCAATCCGGAGACGCGCAGCGAGCTCGTCGTGCCCCTCATCCATCAGGAGAAGGTCATCGGCGTGCTCGACCTGGAGCACACCAAGCGCGGCTACTACAACGACACCCATGCCCGCACCATGACCACGCTGGCGGCACAATTGGCCATCGCCATCCAGAACGCGCGCCTGTACGAGCGCCTGCAAAAGGAGGAGCAGCGCCTGGAGCGCGATCTGGCCACGGCGCGCGAACTGCAGTTCCGCCTGCTGCCGGCTGGCTTTCCGCAATTGCGCAACGCCGACATTGCGGCCCGCTACGAGCCCGCCCATGCCATCGGTGGGGACCTTTTCGACTTTCTCGACTATTCTCTCGACCGCGTGGGCGTCGCCATCGGCGACGTCAGCGGTAAGGGCGCCAGCGCGGCACTCTACGCCGCGCTAGTCAGCGGGCTGCTGCGTTCTACCGCCGCTTCCGAGCCGGCGGCCGCGGAGATGCTTTCCGCCATCAACCTCTCGCTGCGCGAGCGCGGCGTCGACGCCCAGTTCGTCTCCCTCATCTTCGGCATCTGGGACGACCACGAGCGCTCGCTGCAGGTGGCCAACTCCGGCCTGCCGCGTCCCATCCACTGCCGCGACGGCCAGACCATGACCGTGCAGGCCACCGGGCTGCCTCTGGGCCTGTTCGACGATGCCGAGTTCGACGAGCTCACCCTGCAGGCCGAGCCCGGCGACGTCATCGTGTTCTACAGCGACGGGGTCACCGACTCGCGCAACCAGTACGGCGTCCAGTTCGGCCGTGAACGCCTGGAAAAGGTGGTGGCCGCCTCTTGCCGCGGCTCGGCCCAGGACGTGGTCAAGGCCATCTTCGATGCCACCTGCGAGGACTGCCTCCACGACCTGCCGCAGTTCGACGACAAGACCGTGGTAGTGATCAAGGTGCGGTAGGCGCCTTAGCGCCTCCGGGGCGGGTTGACGCGCGGCGCAGCGTCGATTACACCATTACCAAATCTCCAAATCTCTCGATGCTCTTCTCTCGTCCACCCGCTTTCCTGCGCCGCAGTTCCGGCTTGTATTGCGAAAGCGTCCCGCTACAGCGCTTGGCCGCGCGTTTCGGCACCCCACTGTACGTCTACTCGGCCACCAGCATCCGTAGCCGCTATCGCGCCTTCGACCGGGCTTTTGCCGGCGTGCCGCACACCGTCTGCTACTCGGTGAAGGCCAACCCCAGCCGGGCGCTGCTTCGCCTGCTGGCGCGGATGGGCGCGGGCTTCGACGTCGTCTCCGGAGGCGA